>JAZQUQ010000306.1:0-2211 GCA_045631365.1 Eubacteriales bacterium
CCAAAAACTTTACATTTTCGCCCTTGTCTTACATGTGGAATCTGCTATAATAAAACCATAGAATCCGACAGAAAGGTGAGCGCGTATCACAGACGCTTATACCATGAACAACATTTCCAAACCCGATAAAATCTTCTCTCGTCTTTACCGCATCTTCGGTGCGTTTACCCTGATCTGCTTTGGGTCGTATCTCCTGAAGCTGTTTATTTCTCCCGAGGGGACGTTCCCCCTTTTCGTAACGCTGACCGTCATGTTCGGTGTTGCCCTTCCCTTTGTATTTCGTAAATTTCTCAGAAAACGCCTTGGAAAGGTCTACCTTTGGATCAAAGCCGTTATGTCCTGCGGGATGGTGTTTTACGCCCTCACCTTTGCCGTTCTTGTGGGGTATATCTACCTCTCCCCAAATGCAGTTCCCGCCGAAAACAGCGGCACGGAGAACATCTACATCGTTTTCGGTGCCAAGGTGAACCCCGACGGCCCTACGAAAACGCTGGCTTCCCGACTGGATACTGCGGTGGACGTGATGCTGCGGGACAGCAATTCCCTCTGTATCGTAAGCGGCGGACAGGGTTCCAACGAGCCGTTTACGGAGGCATCCTGTATGCGGGACTACATGGTGGAACGGGGCATCTCTCCCGAACGGATCCTGTTGGAGGAAGAAGCCTCTAACACCAAGGAAAACATCCGCTATTCCCTCGACTTGATGGAAAAGGAGGGGCTGACCGACCGACAGGTCATCTGCATCTCCTCGGACACCCATATCCCGAGAATCCGACTCATGTGTTCCCGCTCGGGGGTGGATGCGCTGTACATCAAGGCGGAAACTCCACGGAAGGAATTTCTCTTTACCACGTGGGTGAGAGAGTATCTTTCCTATGTGAAGATGCTTCTTAATGTCTGACGACAAAAATATCAGCCGATGAGGAAACGTGATGCCTTCCCCATCGGCTTTGTCTTTCCCCATGCATATTCCTGCCGATTCTGCCCACAATAAGCAAAAACGGATGGGGGGACGCATGGAAATTATAAAGGTCATCTTAACGGCACTTCTCTCGGTGGCGGCGCTGTTTATCATTACAAAAATCATGGGACACAAGCAGGTGGCTCAGCTGGACTTTTTTGACTATGTCAGCGGCATTACCATCGGCTCCATCGGTGCGGAGCTTGCCACGGAGCTGGAAAAGCCGTACAAACCGTTGATTGCCTTGGCGATCTACGGGGGGACGTCCTTTCTTTTGAACCGCCTCGCCCACAAAATCCCGCGGACACGAAAATATATCAACGGCACCCCCACCATTCTCCTTGACGGCGGTCGGCTGTTCCGCCAAAATCTCAAGAAGGCAAAGCTCGATTTATCCGAATTCATGCTCCTCTGCCGCGAGCAGGGCTATTTCGACTTAAACGAAATCGAAACCGCTGTTTTTGAGCACAACGGGAAGCTGTCCGTTCTCCCGAAAAGCGGAAACCGCCCCGCCACCCCTGAAGACCTGAACCTCACGGTAAAACCCGCCCGCATGGGGGTGGAGGTCATCCTGGACGGACGGATCATGGGCAAAAATCTCGTCCGCATGGGTCGAAATGAGAAGTGGCTTGAAAAAGAGCTTACGGCACGGGGCTTTTCGGGGGCGGAAGATATTTTCCTCGGCATCTACCACCCTGAGGAGGATCGGCTGACCCTGTATCCCAATGAGTAAACGGAGCATATGCTGATACCGAATCCACTTGAAAGAGGTATCGTTATGCGAAATTGCAATGGGGGAGAGCATCCCGAAATCCGCGACTACGGCTGTGAGCCGTTTGTGTTTAACATCAATCATGCGACTAACATGAACCCGAACTTCCGCACCACCCTTTGGACGGGGCAGGATCTGCAGCTGACGCTGATGAGTATTCCCGTGAGGGGAGATATCGGCGTGGAGATGCATCCCGACGTGGATCAGTTCATCCGTATTGAGAGCGGATGTGCCAAGGTTTTGATGGGCAGATGCCGAAATTCCCTCTCGGAAGAGGCGTACGCAGACGGAAATTTCGCCATCCTCATCCCTGCCGGCACGTGGCACAATATTGTCAACGTAGGCCCCTGCCCGCTGAAGCTTTACTCCCTCTACGCCCCTCCCCAGCACCCCTCGGGTACCGTGCATAAAACCAAAGACGACGCGGCGGATTAACAGTAAATCAATCTGTGGGGGAAGAAAAACTTTTTGCAAAAAG
>JAZQUQ010000307.1:0-4254 GCA_045631365.1 Eubacteriales bacterium
TCTTCTTCATCCGACACGATGCAGAATACGACTGGGTAATGGAAAGTATGGAAGTTACCCTTTACTACGGTAATTTGCAGCTTGGAGATACTCTTACATTTACAGGAAGAACACTTAGCCACAACCACAGCATTCCCGTAGATATCCGAAACCATCTTCGTCTGAAAGACTGGTACTGTCATTACGAGCCCATTGAATTTTCTTATATCACCAACCTGGATAGCGGCATTCTCAAGGATATGAAGAGCCTTGATGCAGGAGAGCAGTGGGTAAATCTCCCCATTCTTTGGGAAACCAAGGAGGGAAGAGAGCTGTTCTTTAAGCTCTTTAAGGGCTTCCGTCCCGAGGTTGAATTTGATGCTCCCACCTCCGTAGAAAAAAACATGCCGTTTACGATGGGCCTGTCCCTCAGCGGAATGTGGAACGGAGTAAGAGCGGCGCGCAGAAACGAAGTCAAAGGCGCGGACGATATGCCTGACGTCAAAGGCACGGTAACCCTCTCCTTCTTAAATGACAAGGGGGAAGCTGTGTGTACAACACAGAGGAACCTGTTCAAGGGACAGGCTATATTCTATGAATACTCCAATGCGGCATTGGTTCCCGGAAACTATGACGTGAAGATCACCTATACCGCAGATTCCGAAGATCCTTGGTACGGAGATGCTGAATACCTCTTTGCCGATGCGATTCTGGTAACGGGCGCACCCGTGATGAACTTCAGTATGCTTGAACCTGCCCCTACCGAGGCTGAGCTTGACGCACAGTTCACCGATCTCGGAAGTGCAAAATTGGGCAGCAACGGAACCGATATTACCTTCCGAATGAGTGCGGAGGCGCTTTCTTCTTACGTTACATCGTTGGGATGGTCTCTCGGTCAGGAAATTACCGTAACCCGCGACGGAATCGAAATTTACAGCCAAACCTTTGCCGAAAATGTGGTTTCTCCCTCCTGGAATCTCAAGAACAACATCGATGAGGGCGGCACTTATCTCATTGAAATGCGTGTTTTTGCAAGGAGAGGACGGAATCTGATGGTGGAAAAAACACACACCTACCGTATCGTGGTGGAAGGCTCTACTGTCAAGACCATTGTAGTGGACGGTGTGGGTACTCCCGTGCTCGGCAAGACTTTCTCGAACAAAGTAACCCTCAGAACGGAGGGCGTTAAAGTCAGAGATGTGATATGGGCATACTATTCGGAGATTCACGGAGGAAGTTGGACAACTATGCCCGAGGGGACTGTCTTTGAAGCAGGCAAGCGTTATCGGGTGGACATAGAGCTTATTCCCGCAAACCGCTACGCCTTTGCCGCAGATGTATCTGAAATGACCGCTTATATCAACGGACAGGCAGCAGAGGTTACCTCGTGGTATCATTCTCCCACCGAATCTGCTATACATTTGGAATTTACGCCCATCGCAGCCCCTGCCTTTACCGTACAGCCCACAGGCGGTGAGGCACCTGTAGGCGAAAAGCTGTCCTATAACTGGGAACTGAACTTTACGCCTGTGAAGCAGGTGGAGCACATCATAACCGCAACGGGTTCTGTTGATTATCCTCTTGACGTAAACGACAGAAGCACATCTTCTTCCGCTCCCCACACCCTGACAATCCGTGCCTATTATAACGAAACGGATTATGTGGAGAGTAACGTTATCCACATTACCGAAAAGCTCGGAAAGATCAGGGGTGAGATCACTACTTACTCGGATCCTTACACATACATTAACGTGGAGCTTGTTCGGGATGGAACTGTTGCTTACATCACCTCCTGCAGAGGCAGCATTGCTTTCTTTGACATCGAAGATATTGATCCCGGCGTCTATACGCTCCGTGTCAGCAAGGAAGGATGTGCAACCTTCGAGAAGGTAATCCATGTAAATGTTGGTTCGGAGATTGGTATTGAAATTCCCCTTGCGGTACTGGGTGATATCGTCGGAGACGGCGAAATTAACATTTCCGATGTACTTTGTTTGTTCAAGTACAGTATGCTTCCTGATATGTATCCTGTTTCTTACTCCGGAAAATTGGATTTCAACAATGATGGTGCGGTAAATATTGCGGATGCACTTTGTTTGTTCAAGTACAGTATGCTTCCCGATATGTATCCTTTGACTTGACTTACTTTCCGCCGGGGGACTGTACACATTATGCGGCAGTCCCCCATTGATTATAAAATTAGTCGAATTATATATGTGTGTGAACACAAACAAATTTACCTTAAAAATTTTTTCAGGAGGATTTACAATGTCTATTTTCGATAAACTCAAGAAAGGTGCCGCTGAAGTGGCAAAAAACGCAGCACAGAGCTTTACAGGAAAGAGCGAAACCTTTACATTTGCTGCGCTGCCCGAAAGTCTTGCAGAAATGAAGGCACTGCCGGAAGCAGAGCTTACAAGCCCCTATCAAACCGCAGCACTTACCCTTTGCGCACTCTGTGCATATGCCGCTGATAAAAATATCGGTACCGAAATGCTGAACTGGCTTCGCGGTCCCCGTCCGCTCAGTGGAATGGATATCTCTTTCCTGAACGACCGTTTCCGCGTCGGCACGCACGTTCCCTTCTCCTATTTCGAAGGGGCAACTCCCGAGAATGACTACACTCCCGCTACGCCCTTCAAGGTTACCGTTGAATCCAATCCCTACTCCGATGCAAACGAAGGTTACATGAAGCTGTTTATCAAGAGCAGCGGTGCAGACAACGCCCGCGAGGTTGTGATGAGAAAGACCGCTGACGGAAAATGGCTGCTTTGGGATCAGATACTGCTTGTAAGCATTCGTGAGCCCAAATCCAAGAATCCTTGGGCATAAGATGAATCTCCTCAAACGAACGGGGGTGTTTTTGATGGCGTTAGGTTTTCTCTCATCCTTGTTCGGATGTTCACAGGCAAAGGATCACGGTTCGTGGACCTGTTTTATCGTGAGTAATCTCTCACCCGACAGACTGGATTCCTACAGCTTCCGTGTAAACGTATCCGATGACGGCGAGATGACCTTATACGGATACTGCTATGACGAAGAGAATGAGTATCGCTGGGATGAGGGAGTTAATCTGTCTATGCAGACTGCTGATAAGCTCCGTCAGATGGAGATCGAAAAGCTTCCCGTGCAAAAGCCCAAAAGGAAGTTCTGGCGCGGAGAGGTCGTAGATGACGTGGAGAGAGTCGCGCAGGTTACTTTCGAAGATGGGGCAGAGCTTGGAGTCATACTTGCAAACGAACAAAGAGCAGCGATCGTTTCTATTCTCAGCGGTGAGCTTATCGCAGCTAGATGTACCGAAATGCACGGAGAATGGGATAAGCTGTGGCTAAGCTTCACAAGCGATAATTATTCCGAAGGGTACGATTTTGAAGTAAGCCGGAAGGATGCCGGGGAGTGGATTGCTGTGGGATATTGTTCGGACGAGGAGTATAACCGATACGAAAGTGAAAACGGGATCATCCTTTCCGCAGAAACGATCGAAGCAATCCGTGCACTGAAACCGGAACGGTACGCTGCGGTACGGAAAGCGGAGCAAGAGCTTGACGGTGTGACTATTCTTGACGGATCGTCCGGCGGACTGACGCTCGGATATACTGACGGATATACCGAGGAAAAAGCAACACCTCAAGATGTGGATTACGCCATTTCTGTGCTTCTGAAAAAAGAATTCGCCGAAAAAGCGGATAAGCAGTAAAGGAGTTTGCAATGAAGCGACTTCGGAACAGCGGCAATTTCTTCCTTGCACTTCTGGTCAATATGATATTGAATCTGGAGTGGACGATTCCCGCGTGGATTTTACTTGCCTGTCACTATTTTTTCGATTGGTCGATCCGGTGGTTCTGGATCGCCCTCGGGGTCTGGCTTATTAATATCATATTCTGGATGGATATTATGGGTTGGGCAGCAAGATGCGGCAGTGAAAAAGATCCGCCTAAACCGAATAAGAATCCGTATTCTGTAGGAATGAAAAAATCCGATGGTGCAGAGACGGAGCATAACACAAATAAAGACTAAACAAAAAAACTACTCATTACATTACGAAAGGAATTCGATTATGGGACTTATTAAAGCCGGTCTCGGCGCACTGGGCGGAACTTTTGCCGATCAGTGGAAAGAGTTTTTCTATTGTGAATCCATTCCGAACGATATTCTTATGATCAAGGGACAGAAGCGAACTTCTTCCCGTTCCTCCAACACCAAAGGCGAAGATAACATCATCTCCAACGGATCGGGCATTGCCGTAGCTGACGGACAGTGCATGATCATCGTGGA
>JAZQUQ010000308.1:0-9919 GCA_045631365.1 Eubacteriales bacterium
TCAGGGGGAAAGAAAACTTTTTGAGAAAAGTTTTCCTTCCCCCACCCCCATCCTTTCAAAAACTTTTATACAATGTGAAAATGGGAAATACAAAAAATACCGTGCAGGTTTTGGTTTGCACGGTATTTTGTATTATTGTGGGTTTTCTCTACAGCGAGCCAACTGACTTTCAAATACAGTTTTTCTTTACGCCCGCCCGGCTGAGGATATACCTTGGAGATTTTCGGTCCCCGAAGGGGATTCAAAATGGTTGGACCCATTATGAAAGAAAATCTCTACAGCGGGCCAACTGACTTCCAAATATAGTTTTCTTTACGCCCGCCCGGCTGAGGATACACCTCGGAGAATACCGGTCCCCGAAGGGGATTCAAAATGGTGGGTCCCATTTTGAAAGGGATTCTCAGGAGCGAGGCAGCTCCCTTTCAATTACGACTGTACAAAATCCTCGCTCAGTCTTCGGATTCGATTCCGTAGTAGGTGAGCAGGTCTGCGAAGGTGCGTTCGAAGAATTCTGTCTGAGAAGCAAGGTCGGAAGCGAGGGTCAGGTTTCCGTCACGGATGTATTCGGAAGCCAGATAGGGAAGCTTCACGCTTGCGAGGAACTGACCGAACTGTACGCAGAATTCGTACACACGGCTGTCAGCAATCAGGTCAACCATTCTTGCCATGTTTTCGTCGGTGGAGTACGCACCCTTCAGCGCATCGTCAAAGAATACGGGGTAAACGGTCTTCCAGGATTCCGCGTTGAGGGATTCCATCATAACACCGACAAACTGGTAATCGTCGAAGGGAAGGGTGGAGGGAACACCGTATACGCTGAAGTTTACGTTGGGTGTGGTGTAGTAGTTTTTCTGAGCTGTGTCATACTTGGGGTAAGGAAGGAGACCGTAGTTAAAGTCGAGATCTCTGAAAATGGAGAAGCAGTTTTCAAATGTGGTGGTCTGAATACCGATGGTACCGTTTACGAAATCTTTGTAGCCTTCGTAAGGGTCTTTCGTGGTGGAGGGAGTAGTAGTGGCGTTGAGGTCGGGACCGTCGTAGTTTACACCCTTGTTGTTGTGTACGAAGTTGATCATCTTCTCAAGGAAGCTGTACATTTTTTCGGTTGCAAGGGTAACTTCAAAGGTTCTGCCGTCTTCTGCCAGAGTCAGAGGATGAACCTCAATGGAGGTTGCCCAAGGCATGGAACGCATGGGAGTGTAGCCGAAGCCGAAGGTGTCACCGGCGTCGGACGCATTGTTGTTGTTGGTGTCGGCATACATATCAGCTGTGATTTCGATCAGCTTATCGTAGGTCCATTCGCCGTTCCATACCAGGTTATAGATGTCTTCTGCGGGATAGCCCCAGTCTTCCATCAGATCCTGGTTGAAAGCGAAGCAGTAGGTCATCTGCATGGAAGAAAGAGAAAGGGCACCTGTGATGGTGTAAACGTAGCCGTTGATGATGGCGGTGTCGATGGATTCCTTGTTCCACCAGGGCTTTTCAAAGTTGAGGTGGGGAATATCCAGCCAGCTGGTGTAGGCGTCGTAGCAAACGGGGGTCAGCGCCATGTACTGCTGCATATCGCAGATTTCCGCAATGTGTTCGCCCACGTTGCAGTACTGAACCATCGCGTCCTGCGCTTCGTTGTCGCAGAGAACGACAGAAATCTTTGTGTCGAAGCGCTCCTCGAGTCTCTTGTTTCTGTCCCAGATCGCATCGGACGTGGCGTCAATACCGTATTCCTCAGAAACAATCTGTGTGGGGAAAGGATAGTTCAGCGGGTCGTCCTGTACAAGAACACGGAATTCTTTTCCGTTGAAGGTGATTTCGGGGAGATCGTCGGAGACAGCCAGTCTGCTGTTTTCTTCAACTTCCGCTGCCTGTGTTTCGGGTGCTTTTGTTTCGGTGGTCTTCTTGGTTTCTTCCGTGCTTCCGCCGTTTCCGCCGCAGGATGCGAGGCTTACGAGAAGCATCTGTGCTGCAAGCAGAAATGCAAGAATCTTTTTGAAATTCATATGTTTCCTCCTGTATCGGTAAGTATCCCGAAAAAATGGGAAATACTTATAAATTTGTAGAATATGTTGTCAAACTGCTCCTATTATACCAATAAGTGAGGAAAAATTCAACGGAAATGGCGGATTGTTTACAAACAATCTATAAAATAGTTTTGGTGGGAATAAGGATGTGCACAAAAATGCTCCGATTATTTGTTGATTTCGACAAAATGTGATGGCGGCAGCTGAGGGGAGGCATAAAAACTTGCGGATTTACGATGTTTCTTTGATACTTGACAGGTGAGAGAAAAATGGATATAATTGTTATGATTATGAGACCATCGGACAATGAAACGGACGATAAAACGGACAGAAAACGGGGGAAACCATGAGCGGAAGAAAAGCATTGACGTTCCTTCTTGCGGCACAGACGGTTCTTATGAGTCTTGCGGCATGCGGTGAGGGAGAGACGGCGGAAACAGAGACACTTGAGACGAAAGCCGTGGGTGAAACCGTCCTTGAAACGGCGGAAGCAGGTGAGACGGAACCGGTCGATCCCTTTGCGGACAGACTGAACGTTTCCGACGAGCTGCCGGAGGTCACCTTCGGCGGAAGAGATTTTCTTTTTCTGGTGGACGATAAATACGCCTATCAGCTTTATTCCGAGGATACTTCGGGAATCGGGCTGGATTTTGAAATCTACGACCGAAACCGACGGGTGGAAGACCGCTTTGACGTAAAAGTGGGCTGCAGGGACAGCCTCGGTACGGAGTCTCAGGACCTTCTTGTCATGTTCGCGCAGGCAGGGGAGCACGTTTCGGAGGTTTGTGCTTATGAGCAGACCATGGGAAATACTCCCGCCATCTATTTCTGCTGGGCAGACTGGACAGAGATTCCCTACCTGAATTTTGATCAGCCGTGGTGGAATAAGGAATCCATCGATAATCTGACCATCAATGATTATATCTACAACATTGCGGGAGATCTGTCTTTGTCCGCTATGCAGTACACGTGGTGCCTTGCGGTGAATACCGATCTCATGGAAAATTGGGGATATCCCGTGGAAATGCTCTACGATCTGGTGTGGGATGGAGAATGGACCCTTGATAAGCTGATTGAAATCACATCCTCCCTTTGGATTGACAAAAACGGGGACGGAGAATCGGACACCGACGACCATTACGGCTTCGGTACGCCTCTCTGCACGTGGGACAACGGTGACCGTAAGGGTGGAGGAGACTTTTTCGGAACACGGCACGTTCCGTGGGTAACGGCAATCGGCGAAAAATCCGTTACGGTGAGTGAGGACCATCGGACACTTGCCAACACCCTCGGCACGGAAAAGGTATTTTCTGCCCTTGAAAAAATGGTGAACTTCCATAACAATACCACGGGTGCCACCATGATGGCCATAGACAAGCATTTTATCGACGGAAAAATCGGTATCTATACCGCAAAGTTTGATATTTTCGTTTCCGGTGCCGCCTATATGGATTTTGCCGCAGGGGTTCTTCCTTTGCCGAAGTACGACGCATCGCAGGAAAATTACATCACCGCCCCCGATTTCGTGTTCACCATGTTTGGTATCCCCGTGACCCTTCCCACAGAGGATTACGAGTTTGTGGGAATTATCATGGAAGCCCTCAATGCAGAGTCGTGGAAGACCGTGTATCCGGCTTACTATGAAGAGGCGCTGACAGGACGGTACGCGGCCAATCCCGATATGGTTAAGATGATCGATCTGATCACGGAGAGCAGTGTGTTTGAGTATGCTCCCCTCTGCATTCAGTCTCTGGGAGGCCACGGAAAGGTTCCCATTACTTTTAATATTCTCCTGCAGGAGGGCAGTACCGATTTAGCGTCCGTTCTTGCGGAACACGACTACAGCATTAAGAGAAGCTTAGCAGAAATTGTGGTGTTCTTTGACGTGGAGGACGAAACGGGCATCCTTGGTCCCAATTACGAGATTCCCGATGCCAAGTTTGGGGAATAACGGAAAAACAACCCGCTGCACACCTAATTTATTTTGTATTTGTGGGAGAGGCGTATAACATATGAAACAGAAAAGAATTACAGCATTTCTTCTTGCGGCAGAGCTCCTTCTGATGAGCATGACTGCCTGCGGAAAAGAGTCCCCCGAGGAAACCACGGCACCCGCCACCGATTCTGCGGAGACCGCTGCTCCCCTTGCGGAAGAGACTGAAGCCGAAATGGACGCCGCAAAGGCAGATCCCTATGCGGACAGAATCAACGTGGACGACGGACTTCCCGAAATGACCTTTGACGGTCATGATTTCCGTTTTTTGGTGGACGAAAAGTATGCGTACCAGCTCTATTCTGAGGATGACTCCGGTGTGGGCGTGAATGCGGAGATTTACAGCCGAAACAAACGGGTGGAAGAACGCTTCGATATCAAGATCAGCTACATGGACAGCCTTGGCAAGGAGTCACAGGACCTTCTTGTTACCTATGCACAGGTAGGAGAACATATTGCAGAAGTCTGTGCTTACGAGCAGTATATGGGAAACACCCCCGCCATCTATTTCTGTTGGGAAAACTGGGTGAATATCCCATACCTTAACTTCGATCAGCCTTGGTGGAACAAGGAATCCATTGACAATCTGACCATCAACGGATACGTGTTCAATATTGCGGGGGACCTCTCCCTTTCCGCCATTCAGATGACCTGGTGCCTTGCGGTGAATTCCAATCTCATGGAGGACTGGGGCCACCCCATGGAAACCCTTTACAATCTGGTATGGAACGGGGAATGGACCATCGATAAGCTCATTGAGATTACCGCCTCTCTCTGGGACGATAAAAACGGAAACGGCAATGCGGACGAAGGGGACTGGTTCGGTTTCGGAAGTCCCGTGGGAATCCGCCACCCCGAGGACAGAGGCAGATTCAACGAGAACGTCATCCCGTGGATCACCGCCATTGACGAGCATCCCATTACCGTGGGCGAAGACAAGCGGAGTCTGACCGAAACCCTCGGTACGGAGAAGGTGTACAGCGCCCTTGAAAAGCTGGTGAACTTCCATAACAACAACAACGGAGTTAACATGGACGCTGAGGTAGATCTCTTCTCCAAAGGGGAGATCGGCATCTACACCGCGCGGTTTGACGTGTTCGTTACCGACCTTCACGACAGCGACTTTACGGCGGGAATCCTCCCCCTGCCCAAGTACGACACAGCACAGGAGAACTACATCACCTCCCCCGATTCCTACTTTACCATGTTCGGCGTTCCCGTGACGCTCCCTCAGGAGGATTATGACCTTGAGGGTGTGATTATGGAAGCGCTGAATGCGGAATCCTGGAAGACCGTATATCCCGCGTATTACGAATATGCGTTGAGAGGCCGTTATTCCGCCGATGAGAACATGGCGCGGATGATTGAGCTGATTGCGGACAGCCGTATTTACGAATACGCCCCCCTCTGCGGTCAGAGTCTGAACAACGCTAAGCTCCACACGCTGATGTGCGTATGCATCGACGAAAACAACACCGACCTTGCCTCCATCCTTGCGGAAAACGATCATTTTACCAAGCGTGCTCTTGCCGAAATTCTGGTCTTCTTCGATGTGGAAGATGAAACAGGAATTCTCGGTGCGGATTACGAGATTCCCGATGCCAAATTCGGGGAATAAACGGTGGTTCTGCGGGTAAAATTCAACAAAAAACGGATACGGTTTTTTTGTGAATTGCCGAATATGCTTTTTTTAGTGGAAAAAGGTTGACATCAAATTAAAAACATCATATAATTAGTACTATAATTACTTTTGTGATTACAACACCAATTATGGAGGAGTAACTTATGAATATGAAAAAAGTTCTTGCATTTCTGCTTGCAGCGCAGATGATGCTCGTTGCCTTCGCTTCCTGTACAAAGGATGAGCCTGAGGCGAAGGAAACACAGAAGCCTGTAAATAATCCTGTTGAAACACAGGCACCCGTTTCCGGTGAAGAAAAGAAGGAGACCGAGGCGGCTGATCCTTATGCAGACCGACTGAACGTATCCGACGGACTTCCTGAAATGGACTACAACGGAAAGGATTTCCGTTATCTGGTAGACGAAAAGTATGCGTACCAGTTCTATTCCGAGGATACCTCCGGTGTAGGTCTGGATGCGGTAATCTACGACAGAAACAAGCGTGTGGAAGACCGTTTCGATATCAAGATCAGCTTCATGGACTCTCTCGGTAAGGAATCTCAGGACCTTCTTACCTCCTATGCACAGGTAGGTGAACACGTTGCCGAGGTATGTGCTTACGAGCAGTACATGGGTAACACTCCCGCGATCTACTTCTGCTGGGCAAACTGGGCAGATATTCCTCATCTGAACTTCGATCAGCCCTGGTGGAACAAGGAATCCATCGAAAGCCACATTATCAACGACTATATTTTTAACATCGCAGGCGACCTTTCTCTGACCGCTATGCAGTACACATGGTGTATCGCATTCAACGCAGATCTGATGGAGGACTGGGGATATCAGTCTCAGGCCCTTTACGATCTCGTATGGGACGGCGAGTGGACTCTTGACAAGCTGATTGAAATTACTTCGGATAAGTGGGAAGACGAAAACGGCGACGGTCTGAAGGATGACGGCGACTATTTCGGCTTCGGCTCTCCCATTTCCGGCTTCGATGAAGAAACGGGCGAGATGGTAACCACAACCCGTACCATTCCGTGGATCACAGCCTTTGACGAGGTTGCGATCACTGTTGGAGAGGACAAGCGCAGTCTGACCAACACACTGGGTACGGAAAAGATCTACTCCGCCGTTGAAAAGCTGGTTAACTTCCATCACAACACTCAGGGTGCATGGCCCTTTGTTAAGACCGGCACAGATGTGACGAAGGACGAGAACTTTGTTAACGGAAGAATCGGTATGTACACCGCAAAGTTCGATATTTTCTTCGCCAATGCATCCGCTATCGACTTTACCACAGGTGTTCTGCCCCTTCCTAAGTACGATACTGCACAGGAAGAGTATCTGACAGCTCCCGACACCTTCTTCACCATGTTCGGTGTGCCGATTACTCTTGATCCCGATGATTACGAGTTTGTTGGTATCGTAATGGAAGCTCTTAACGCAGAATCCTGGAAAACCGTATATCCCGCATACTATGAGGAAGCTCTGAAGGGACGCTTCTCCGCAGATGAAAACATGTCCAAGATGATCGAGCTGATCACAGACAGCCGCGTATATGAATACGGTATTCTTTGTGCACAGAGTCTTGGCAACGCAAAGCTTCCTTATCTGGTTTGCTACTGCATTGGTGATAACAACACCGACCTTGCATCCAGACTTGCTGAAAATGACCACAGCATCAAGAGAACTCTTGCTGAAATCCTCACCTTCTTCGACGTAGAGGACGAAACAGGTATTCTCGGCGCAGGCTATGAGCCTCCGGTTAACGAATTCGGTACTTGATTTTACTGATTCATAAAAAAGAGCGTTCGGTTTCGGACGCTCTTTTTGTGATTAGTGACAAAATTGGGTGATTGGGTTTGGTTAATTCGTGGAATGTGTGATTTTTGTGGATGGAATTCTTGACAAATGCGAAAAAACAAGTATAATTGGAGTATAATTCGTCATGATTATAACAAATTTTGTAATAATTATTCGGAGGGTACTATGAATAAGAAAAAACTCCTTGCGCTCTTTCTTGCAGTACAGATGCTCCTTTTGAGTGCTGCATCCTGCACAAAGGGCGGAACAACTGAAGAAACACAAAAGCCTGCGTCGAACCCCGCACAGACCGGTACAGCGGATACCGCTTCCGGTGAAACAGCGGCGCCTGCTCCCGCCGATCCTTATGCGGACCGACTGAACGTGTCCGACGAGCTTCCCGAACGGGACTACGACGGCAAGGACTTCCGTTTCCTTGTAGACGAAAAGTATGCGTACCAGTTCTATTCCGAGGATGACTCCGGTGTGGGTCTGGATGCGGTGATTTATGAACGTAACCAGAGAGTACAGGATCGTTACGACGTAAAGATCAGTTATTTGGATACCCTTGGTATGGAATCTCAGGACTATATGTGCCAGTTCGCTCAGGTGGGCGAGCATATTGCTGAGGTTGTTGCGTACGAGCAGTATATGGGAAACACCCCCACCGTTTATTTCTGCTGGGCAAACTGGATGGATATTCCTCACCTGAACTTCGACCAGCCTTGGTGGAATAAGGTAGCCATCGAAAATCATATTATCAACGACTACGTATTCAACATTGCGGGTGACCTTTCTCTTACCGCGATGCAGATGACCTGGTGCCTTGCTTTCAATCAGGAGCTGATGGAAAGCTGGGGTTATCCTGCGGAAACCCTGTACAACTACGTTTGGAACGGAGAGTGGACGCTTGATAAGCTCATCGAGGTTACCTCCGAATATTGGTTGGACGAAAACGGTGACGGTATGAAGGACCACGGCGACAAGTTTGCCTTCGGTTCTCCCATCTCCGGCATTAACGAGGAAACCGGTGAAACATTCTGTGCATACCGTACCATTCCGTGGATCACAGCTCTCGGCGAAGTTGCCATTACCGTTGGCGACGACCAGCGCAGCATGAAAAACACCCTCGGCACCGAATCCATGTATCAGTCCATGGAAAAGCTGGTGAACTTCCACAACAACACAAAGGGTGCATACAAGTATGCAACCGAGACAGATTTTGCGGAAGGCAGAATCGGTATTTATACTGCCAAGTTTGACATTTTCTATAACGCATTGGAAAATACCAACTTCTCCGCAGGCGTTCTCCCCCTTCCCAAGGCGGACGCAGCGCAGGAAAACTATATCACTGCTCCCGATACCTTCTTCACCATGTTCGGTTTGCCCATTACTCTTGACCCCAATGATTACGAATTCGTTGGTATTATGATGGAAGTGCTGAACGCGGAATCCTGGAAGACCGTATATCCTGCATACTATGAAGAAGCGCTGAAGGGTAGATTCGCCACCGACGAAAACATGGCAAACATGATCGAGCTGATCACCGACAGCCGCGTTTACGAATACGGTATCCTGATGGGTCAGTTCCTTGCGAACGTAAAGCTTCCTTACATGATCTGCTATGCGATCTCCGACAACAGCACAGACCTTGCTTCCAAGCTGGCGGAAAACGCTCACTTTATCGATGAAACCATTGCCGAGATTCTTACGTTCTTTGACATTGAGGACGAAACGGGTATTCTCGGTGCCGATTACGAAAGACCCGACAACCAGTTTGGTACCTGATCTTCCCCCCATACGGTACCGTTCGGTTAAGAATTTCAATAAAAAAGGAACGTCCTTGCTTTCGTCAGGCAAGGATGTTCCTTTTGATTTTGTGACCGATATCGTTCATCGTGGTACCTCACTTTCCGGTGGTAAGCCGAATTCTGCTTCCGAATACAGTATAGCATACATTTCGCAAATGTACAATAACGCCTTTCCTTAGGAGACTCACCCGACACGCGAGTTGAACGGGACGGATTGTTTTTGGGCATGGACAATCTTTTTCTATAATATTCTTCCAAAACAGGATGTTTTTTGTTTAGTGTGATGAAAATCATATACAGGGAAGAGAAGTGCTTGACACTGACGGTAAAAGATACTATAATTATGTTTAATCTTATGGTTATTTACCCAAAATGGAGGATAATTATGAATATGAAGAAGACTCTGGCGTTTCTTCTGGCGGCGCAGATGATGCTGGCGGCTCTTGTTTCCTGCACCGGCGGTGAATCCGCGAAGGAGACCGAAAAAATCGTCACAAACCCCGTTGAAACAAGTGCTCCCGTTTCCGACGAAACACAGGCAAAGGCAGAAACAGCGGCTCCTGCGGCTGACCCTTACGCAGACCGACTGAACGTATCCGATGAGCTTCCCGAAAGAGACTACAACGGAAAGGATTTCCGTTATCTCGTTGACGAAAAGTATGCGTATCAGC
>JAZQUQ010000309.1:0-2385 GCA_045631365.1 Eubacteriales bacterium
CCCCTGTATGGAACAAGGGAGTCTTTTTATGTTTATCTGTGACTTATCAATTCGTCTGACAAGCACTGCATTTGCGGGATTTTTTATTGTAGAAAGTCAAATCACGAATCAGTAAACTGATTTTCGGAGGAGTCTCCTCCGAAAACCCACCTTACCTCTTCACTATTCACTCTTCACTTTTCACTCAACAACGGGAGCTGCCCAGCCGTACTTCACGGGCTTGGAGCCTGCGCCGCAAACGTATTCCGCTGCGTTGCAAAGGAGCTTCTGAACCTCGGGAATGTGGTAGGTGGGAACGGTTTCGTGACCGGGACGGAAGTAGAAGATCTTACCTCTGCCTCTCTTGAATACGCAGCCGGAACGGAATACTTCACCGCCGGAGAACCAGCTTACGAGAAGAAGCTCATCGGGCTGGGGAATGAGGAAGTGTTCGCCGTAGGTTTCCTCGTGTTCGATGATGATCTTATCGTCAACGTCCTTTGTGATGGGGTGGTTCTGCTCGATTACCCACAGAATTTCCTTATCGTTGGATTCACGCCACTTCAGACCCTCGGAGTAGGTACCGCAGAGCTTCTGGAAGATTTTGGATGCATGACCGGAGTGAAGAACAATGAGTCCCATACCGTCAAGAACTCTCTGGTAAACCTTCTGAACGATTTCATCGGGAACGTCACCGTGTCTTACGTGGCCCCACCAGAACAGAACGTCTGTGGAGTTGAGAACTTCGTCGGTCAGACCGCACTCGGGCATATCGAGAGTAGCGGTTGTAACGTCTTCATAGCCTGCTTCACGAAGGAACTTTGCGATTGTTTCGTGAATACCGTCGGGGTAAATCGCTTTTACTCTGTCATCTTCCTTTTCATGGCAGAATTCATTCCAAACTGTAATCTTCATTTTGGGAAACCTCCAAATATGTAAAAATTTTCATGGTAAGCGAATCTGCGGAGCGAAAAATACGTTCCGCAGCATCTGACTGCATTTTATCACAACTGCGGAGAAAAATCAACCCTCAAATTGTGAATTGTGAAGGGAATAATAAAAACCTTTCATCTCCATCAGCTCATCGTGGCTGCCGTGCTCGATAACGGAGCCGTCACGGAGGACGAAAATCACATCCGCACGGCGAACGGTAGACAGTCTGTGGGCAATCACAAAGGATGTCCGCCCCTCCATCAGCTTCAGCATGGCGTTCTGAATCCGCATTTCCGTCATGCTGTCCACGTTGGAGGTTGCCTCGTCCAGAATCAGCACGGGTGCGTCGGAAATCATGGCGCGGGCAATGGTGAGAAGCTGTTTTTGTCCCTTGGAAATGTTCACGCCCTCATCGGTAAGCACCGTATCATATCCCGCGGGCAGACCGACGATAAAGGAATGGATTCCCGCAGCTTTTGCGGCAGCCTCGATCTCCTCTCTTGTGATATCCTCCCTCGGGGAACCGTAGGCAATATTCTCCGCAATGGTTCCCGAGAACAGCCATGTGTCCTGCAGAACCATGGTGTAAGAGCGACGGAGGGATGTCCGCACCGCCTCCGAAATATTGTGTCCGTCCAAGGCGATCGCCCCCGAATCGGGATCGTAGAACCGCATGAGCAGGTTGATAACCGTAGTCTTTCCCGCACCTGTAGGTCCTACAATAGCGGCGGTCATGCCCGGTTTTACGTGCATTTGGATATGATGAAGAATTTCCTTATCCTTCACGTATCCGAAGCTCACGTCATCCACGTCCACCTGCCCGTCCACCTTCACGCCCCCTTCGGAGAAGCCGAATTTCACCGCATTTTCCACGTCGGGGCTTTCCTCTTCTTCGTCCAGGAGACGGAAGATTCGCTCCGCAGCAGCAGCCGCCGACTGCAGCTCGTTGACGATGTTGGCGGTCTCGTTGATGGGGCCGCTGAACTTACGGGAATACAACACGAAGGTGGAGATATTACCGATGGAAATGCTTCCCGCCAAATACAGGAGGGAGCCGAACACGCTGACCAGAGTCAGGGAAATATTGTTGATAAAGTTGATGGTAGGGCCTACCATGGTACCGTAATAATCAGTCTTGAAGTAAGCATCCGCGGCGATTTTGTTCTTTTCGCGGAACCGCTCGATCATGGTTTCTTCCCGATTGTAAGCGCGAACGGTTCGCTGACCCGAAAGAAGCTCCTCCGCATAGCCGTTCAGTTCCCCCAGCTTCCCCGATCGTGCGCGGAACAGGGGCCGGAACCGATTTGCCATTTTTGATGAGGTGATAATTGCCAAAGGCACCGTAACCGCAAAAATAAGGCACAGCTTTGGGGATATGGAAAGCATCATAATCAAAGATCCCGTCACCGTCACCAGGCTGGACGCGATCTGCACAAGGTCAGTGGACAGGGTTGCGTTCAGGGTATCGATATC
>JAZQUQ010000310.1:0-6212 GCA_045631365.1 Eubacteriales bacterium
CATGTCGCAGTATTCGCCGTCCACCACAAGGTTGAAGGACTGGGGTTCGTCAAAGCGGTCGGTATCGATACGGCTGCTGCAGTTGGAAAGGACGTTCAGGGGATAGCCTGCGGTGTTCCATCCGCTTGCCATGAGAGCGCCGTATTTGAAGGTCTCTTCATAGACGGTGAGCCCTGTCCGATAGCAGAAAACAGGCTCGTCTCCAGGCTGATAGAAAACGTTCACATAGCTTTTCTCGAATTCTTTTTTCATACAAATACCTCTTTCTGAGAAGTAAAATTCTTTTGTCTCTATCTTATCATAATCCCGACGGGGAGTCAATAGCGGAACGGGGATTTTTCGGGAAAACATCGGTCTTCGGGAGAAAAAAACCACGGAATTTGGGCGGAATCCTTGCACAGTTCATCGGGATATGCTATACTATAAGAAAAAGACCGCAGGGAGGAACCTTAATGAAGCTGTACATTAAACAACACATATTTACATGGGGAGATAAGTTCTCCATTTACGACGAAGACGGAAACGAGAAGTATTACGTGGAGGGGGAAGTGTTCTCCTTCGGAAAGAAGCTCCATTTGTACGATAATTCATGCAGGGAGATTGCCTATATTGAGCAGAAGCTCCTTACTTTTCTGCCCAAATATCGGATTTACCGCGGGGACGAGGAGTTTGCGGAGGTGGTAAAGGAGTTCACCTTCTTCCAACCCGAATACACGGTTACCATTCCTTCCATGAATACCGAATGGAAGGTTCACGGGGAGTTCTTCAATCATGATTACGAAATCACGGAGGGCGACCGTGTCCTTGTGTCCGTGTCCAAGGAGTGGTTTACCCTTGGAGATGCCTACAAGATTTCCTTCGGTGCGGAGATGGACGAAAGTTCCGTGCTGGCGGTGGTGCTGGTGATCGACGCCTGCATTGAGGCACAGCAGAGAAACTGACGGCATCCGAAAAGGAGAAAATCGTACAAATGACAAAAAAGCTAACCGAATTTCGGATTCTGCTCCGATCCATTCCCGCCACGGTGGTGACCCTGTTCGTGGTCAGCGTGATCTGCATGAATCTTCTGGCAAACAAAACCCTTCTTCAGCTTGACTGGATTGCCCTCGACGGGGGGATTTTGATCTCGTGGCTGTCCTTTATGTGCATGGACATCATCACCAAGCACTTCGGACCCAAGGCATCCACGCAGATTTCCGTCCTTGCGGTGGTGATCAATCTGCTTACCTGCTTGATTTTCTACGTTGCCGCCGCCATCCCGTCTACGGCAGACGACTACTCCGCGTTTGACGGAATCTTCGGCGGGACGTGGTTCATATTGTTCGGCAGTACCGTGGCGTTTTTGGCTTCCGCGGTGATCAACAATACTCTGAACTGGATGATCGGCAAAGGATTTCGGAGGAACCCGAACGGACTCCTCGCCTTCGCCGCACGAACCTATATCTCCACCTTTATCGGACAGTTCCTCGACAATTTTATTTTCTCGGTTATCGTGTTCACGTTCTTCGCTCCCATTTACTGGGACGGATTTCATTGGACGGTGGTTCAGTGTGCCATGTGTGCGCTGACGGGGGCGGTTGCCGAGCTGATTATGGAAATCGCATTCTCTCCCATCGGCTACCACATCACCATGCGGTGGAAGCGTGAGAAGGTGGGAGAAGCCTATCTGACTTATATGAGAGGTGAAATGACATGAAAGTAATGATCACGGGAACGTCACAGGGGATCGGCGAAGCCATTGCACGGATGTTCTTGGACAGGGGCCACACCGTTTTCGGAATCGACCGCAAGGAGGCGTCCATCGTCCACGATGCTTATACCCATTACCAATGCGACGTGCGGGACAGAGAACATCTGCCCGAGATCAATGGGGTGGAAATCCTCATCAACAATGCGGGAACGCAGAATGAGGACGACATCGATATCAATCTGAAGGCGGTTCTGTATATCACGGAGAAGTACGGCATGCAGCCCTGCATCAAGGCCATTCTGACCATTGGTTCCGCAAGTGCTCATACGGGGGCGGAATTCCCCGAATACTGTGCCAGCAAGGGCGGAATCCTTGCTTACACCAAAAATGCGGCTCTCCGCGCGGCGCAGTACGGTGCGACCTGCAACAGCCTGGATCCCGGGGGCGTGCTGACCCCCCTCAACGAATGCGTCATCAACGATCCCGTCCTTTGGCAGCAGATTATGGACGAAACACCCTTGAAACGGTGGGCAACAACGGAAGAAATCGCGGAATGGGCGTATTTTCTCACCGTTGTGAACAAATTCTGCACGGGACAGAGCATTCTGGTTGACGGCGGGGAAGCCATCAACTACCACTTTGTGTGGAACGACTGAATCAATGGGGGTGATTTCCGAAAGGAAACTGCCCCTGTTTTGTTTTGCGGAATAAAGGGATTAAGAAAAGTCTGTATTTCCCCTTGAGATACAGAGGCAGATGTGTTTTTATGAGTCTGGTTTTCTCAACCCCGTTGCACTGTTCACAACTTTATGCTATACTTAACGCAAAAGAACGAATCGGAGAAAGGAGCGGATGCTGTGACTCTGTATCTGAGACAAAGGCACTTTCCCTGGGGAGAGCGATTTCCCGCCTGCGATGAAAGGGAACGGAACCGCTATTACTGCAAAGGAGACGAGCGGCCTGCCGGCAAAAAGATGATTTTATACGACAACACGCGGCTGAAGATGGGCTATGCGGAAGAAAAGCTTTGTTCCATCGTGCCGAGATACGTTATCTATAAGAAGCGGAAGCCGTACGCCGAAATTGTGAGGAGCATGGAGCTTCTCCGTGATGAATACACGGTGCACGGGATTGAAAGTGCGTTTCAATGGTCCTTTCGAGGGAATCTCTCCGATCACGAGTACGAGATTACGGCGGGAGAGACGGTCATCGCATCGGTAACGAAGGATGTCTTCCTGTCGGAGGAGGCCTTGAGAATCACCATCGCGGACGATGCGGATGATTTTGCGGCGATTTCCGCCATTTTCGTCATGGAAGCCTGCATCGGTGCGGAAGACCTTCCCGAACGAAAATATGAGTTTTATCAAAAACAAAAAAGACGAAGAAAACCAAAGATATAATCCGCTGAAGGAGGGAGTTTTGTGCTGTCGTACCTTGTTTCTGTTCTGTATTTTTTGATTCCCGCCGCCTCCCTTGCGTTTTTCGCGGGGAGCCTCATCGCCTATCTGAGGGCAAAGGGGAAGAACAAGCGGGTTCCCCATACCTATTCCGCCGAGCAGATGAAAACGAGAAAAATCTGCCTCGTCGTGTCCTCCGTGATCGCGGGGATTTTCCTGCTGGTGATCCTTTCCTTCGTGGGACTGATTATGATGGCGGTTGCCTTTATGTGAGGTGGGGCATGAGTGACAAGCTTTTTCTCCGACTTCTTGCCGCCGTCCTTGGGGTGTGCCTTGTTGGGACCGCTGCCCATCTGATCTATGCCGTGGATGCCTATCAGCATTGCTCCATCATCTACTTTATCGGAAAGGAGCTGTGGTGAGATGTCAAAAACCGCAAAGCAGATCACGGTCCTTCTTTCCGTGGTTCTGGTGTTCGCTTTATTCAACGGGTGTATGTTCTTGCTGTTGACCGGGCGGCTTTCCAACAATTTCAGCGACACCTCCCAATCGAAACAGATCGACGTGAGGGCGTTCCTTCCCCATGAGCCTGAGTCCAACCTTGCACGGATTGATGCGTCTTTGCAGCTGACGGACAATCTCCCCATCCTTGACGGTGCCGCAGCTCTGGTGCCCGTCTATGCCGCCATTGTGGACAACGTGTACCCCAAAGGCTCCGTAACCTACGAAGGCGGGGTTTTCCGTGACGACAACTACTACGGCGAAAACTTTGCCGAGGACAGCGCCATGCAATACAACAACACCGTCCGCGGCTACAAAGCCATTGTGGACGGTGACACGGATATTCTCTTTTGTGCAGGTCCATCCGCCGAGCAGGTTGCCTATGGGGAAACAGCGGGGGTGGAGCTGGTATACGTTCCCGTGGGCTTGGAAGGATTTGTGTTTTTCGTAAACGAGAACAATCCCGTGGACAGCCTGACGGTGGAGCAAGTCCGTGATATCTACGGCGGGGTTTACACCAATTGGAAGGAGCTTGGCGGTGCGGATCGGGTGATCAATCCCGTGACCCGACTGGCGGGAAGCGGCAGCCAGTCTGCCATGGATTCCTTCATGAAGGGGCGGGAGATCGCCCCAAAATCGGTGTTCGCCGTAACGGGAGCCGCCATCGGCTTTTCCTTCCGCTACTACATGGACGGACTGGTGGGGAACGAACACGTGAAAATGCTCTCCCTGAACGGAGTGTACCCCAGCGCCGAGAACATTCGAAACGGCACATACCCCATTATCGCAAAATTCTACGCCATCTACCGCGCGGATAACGACAACCCCAATATTCCCGTGTTGCTCCAATGGATCCTCTCCGACGAGGGTCAGACATTGATTGAGCAAAGCGGCTATGTGCGGATAAATTAAGTATTTTGGGGGGCGGAAAACTTTTTGAAAAAAGCTTTTCCGCCCGAAATTTTGGCGAAGCCAACATTTCAGCCCCCTCCGCCTTTCAAAAACTTTTGCAAATATTTATGCATGGATAGCGGAGTGACTTTAAAATATAACAACAGGGAGAAGGAATCCTTTTCAAAAAGGGGTTCCTTCTCCCAAAATTATTTCTTTTTCTGATTGTTCCGCATGACCTCGTATGCCAGCATGGACGCCGCGGATGCTGCCGACAGAGAGCCGGAAAACGCCCCCGCATAGTCGATCCGCACTACTGTGTCCGCTTGATCCAGCATGGCACGGGAAATGCCTCTTTTTTCTCCCCCCACCACGAGGAACACGGGATTTCCCATGTCGCAGTCAAAAGAGGAAACGGAATCACGGATGCCCGCACAGACAATCTTGTAGCCGATAGATTTCATGATCCCCGCCGCTTCTTCCGGTTCCGCCGTAAAGAGAGGCAGAAGCTCACTTGCCCCCGCGGAGGAACGGCAGACCACACCGGCCGCGTTCATCCAGTTCCGCGGAGTAAGAATGACCCCGTCGCAGCCGCAGGCATACAGCGACCGCATGGCGTATCCGAAATTATAGGGGTCTTCGATCCCTTCGAGCATTGCATAAAAACCTGACGGTTTAATGCTGTAAAACCCGTCGGGCTTGATGGAGCTTGCTCCATCGGAGAGGAAAGGGATGGTTCGGTCCGTGCATTCCGCAATGATGCCGCCGTGGGTGTTGCCCACCGTGAGAGAATCAATCAATTCTCCGTCCGCGGTGATCAGTTCATAGCCCAAACGGTAGCTCATGGCTTTCAGATAGGAGATTTCTCCCGATTTTCGCTTCAGCCGATCCCCGTCCACGTAAATCCGTTTGATCTTCCGATCGCTGATGCCGTTTTCCCATGCGTGTATACAGGCACGGATGGAGGTCATTCCTTCAAAAATCAGCGAATCGGCAAAGCGGGATTCTTCTTTTTTCATGGCGTACGATTACTTCGCTGCCTGCATCTTCAGGTATGCGTTGATGAAACCGTCGATTTCGCCGTCCATAACCGCCTGAATGTTACCGTCTTCAAATCCGGTTCTGGTGTCCTTTGCCAGGGTGTAGGGCATGAATACGTAGGAACGAATCTGCGCGCCCCACTCGATGTTGGTCTTTACACCCTTGATGTCGTCGATCTTGTCAAGCTTTTCTCTTTCCTTGATTTCGAGGAGCTTGGACTTCAGCATCTTCATGGCAGTTTCCTTGTTCTGAAGCTGGCTTCGTTCGGTCTGGCATCCTACTACAATACCGGTGGGAATGTGGAGAATACGGATTGCGGAGTCGGTCTTGTTGATGTGCTGACCGCCGGCGCCGCTGGAACGGTGTGCGGTGATTTCAAGCTCTTCTTCCTTGATTTCGATGGAGTTGTCGTCCTCGAATCCGGGCATAACCTCAACGGAGGCAAAGGAGGTCTGACGTCTGCCGGAAGCGTCGAAGGGAGAAACGCGAACCAGACGGTGAACGCCGTTTTCACTCTTCAGATAACCGTAAGCGTTGACGCCTTCGATCATGATGGTGGCGGACTTGATACCTGCGCCTTCGCCGTCCAGCCAGTCAAGGAGTTTCACGTTATAGCCGTGGCGTTCGCCCCATCTGGTGTACATACGGTACAGCATCTGAGCCCAGTCCTGAGCCTCCGTTCCGCCCGCACC
>JAZQUQ010000311.1:0-3331 GCA_045631365.1 Eubacteriales bacterium
GACTACGGTCCCATCAACGGTCGTCAGGGAGGCCGCAGATTCGACAATTATCCCTACTATCTGGGAAAGTACACAGGTGCCACGGTGGTGAACTTCGGCAGATGCGGTGCCAACGCCACAAGCTATCTGAACGAGCACTACAACGTGGGGGATATCGACGTCAGCGATTTTGACGTGATCCTTCTGATGCTCGGTACCAATAAGGGTCTTGCTTTCGATTCTCAGTATTATACCGATTACTGCACGCTGATTGACAAAATTCTCGCGGAAAAGAAGCCCGGGGCACGGCTGATTCTGATCACGCCTCCCAGTGCAACGACCGATCCGCTGAAGATCAACTACGGATACATGGACGATGTGCTTACCGCCAACGAAGCGGTCATTGCGGTTGCCAAGGAAAAGGGTCTGATCTGCATTGACGCATTGAAAAACAGTCCCATTCAGCCGGAGAAGGAAGCGATGTATCAGTCCTATGACGGATTGCACTTCAACGCACGTGGATACGAAGCTTTCGCCAAGTATATTGCAGGGGAACTGAGCAAGTATATTGACTGATGCTGCGGTATTTTGGGTGAGAATTCTATCATGAAAAACAGAGATTTTGGTGATTTTGCATCACAAACCACTTGCAATATGCCGGAAAAAATGGTATACTGATAGACAGCAGAACCCATTTTCAAGAAATTATATTATCCCATAAGGAGATTTTTATATGAAAACAGTAAAAGACAAATATCTGGTTGTGGGCGCGGACTTTGCGGGCTATCCTCTGAAGGAAGCGGTTTGCGCACATCTTCGTGAAAAGGGCTGGCAGATCACTGACCTCGGTGTGACCGATCCCAACGTGGAAGATACCGAAAACATGTTCCATCGCGTTGGTCTCCGTGTTGCCGCACAGGTTTCCGAAGGCAATTTCGAGCGTGCGCTTCTGTTCTGTGGTACCGGTATGGGTATCCATATCGCAGCCAGCAAGTGCCCCGGCATTCATGCAGGCGTTGTTGAAAGCGTTCCCGCAGCTCTTCGTGCTATCACAGGTAACGGCGTAAACGTCCTCGCAATGGGTGCGTTCTACGTTGCTCCCCAGATGGGCTGTGACATTGCAGATGCTTACCTGAACGCAGAGCTTGGCTCCGGCTACGAATGGTGGACCAACTTCTACGAATTCCACAAGCTGGCAATGGACGAGCTGGATGCATTCGATTACGAAGCATACAAGGCAAACGGCTTCAAGATGGAACACCTGGGTGACTTCCCCATTAAGCTTGAAAAGAAGCCTGAATAATTCGAATATTTGAGATTTTTCCCCCTGAGAAATGTTTGAAGGTTTTTGAAAGGGGGATGGGGAAAGCTTTTTGCAAAAAGTTTTCCCCATAAATAAATTTTGGAGGTATCATATGACAAATACAGTATCACTTTTGGATTTTGCTGCGGATGAGTCCCTTGGAATCGAGCGGGATACGGCACGGTTTGCCGCTGCCATGGCGTACTGCCGTGAGCATGAGGGAACCACACTGATCGTTCCTCCGGGGGAATACATCCTCACAAGCCAACTTGCACGAGACACCATGTCGAAGGTTATGGCGGGCGAATACGGCCCAAATCCCCAGCCTACCATGTTCAACCCCAAGTTTGCCTATACCAGAGGCATTTCCTTTGAAGGACAGAAGGGAACTACCCTCATCGGTTACGGTGTAACCCTGATGGTAGACGGCTTCATGGAGCCTGTTTCCGTCCGCGACTGTGAAGATATCACCGTGTGCGGCATCACAATCGACCACAAGCGGAAGCCTTACAGTAAGGGAACCGTCACAGGGATCGAAAAGAAGAAAGACAGCACCGACTGGAGCATTACCATTACCTTGGATGAGGACTGCCCCATGCAGCCCAACACCCCTCGCCGTCTCCGCTTTGTTCTGTACAGCAAGAACACCGGTCTTTACTTCGATCCGCCAATGGGAGCCATTGAAGTAGTGGACAGCCACACTCTCCGTGCGGATATGGGAATCTGTGCCCATGAAGAGACAGGAGAAAGTCTTATGGGAATGGAGTTCTACACCGTACATACCTACCATTCCAGACCCGCTGTCCTTATTGAACAGGCGAAGAACACCCACCTTGTGGACGTGACCATTCACAGCCAGCCCGGTATGGGTATTGTGGGCAACCGAAGCGAGGATATTCTCATTACCCGACTGAACGTAGTGCCTTCTGTGGGACATCATTATTCCACCAACACGGATGCGACCCATTTTACCTCCATCACAGGTCTTCTCCGTCTGGAATATTGCACCTTTGACGGTCAGGGAGACGATTTCACCAACGTCCACAACTATTACCACACCATCACACCCATTGATGAAACCTCCTGCTGGCTCCACACCGATGCCAAGGACGGAACCCACGCCCAGTCCCTCGATTATCCCGATGTGGGGGATAAACTGGAGCTGACCAACCGTCTGTCCTTGGACGTACCCGAGGTTTATACCGTTCTGGAATGTGAACCCGATTTTGAGGCGTACCGTACAAGAGTAAAGCTGGACAAGCCCCTCCCCGCAGACTGTGCGGACTATTTCCTTGCGGACGTGACCCGTCTTCCCAGATTGGAGGTTGTGGGATGCAACGCAAGAAACCATTTTGCAAGAAGCATTCTGGTAAAGACAAGAAACGTTCTCATCGAGAATAACACCTTCGTTTGTCCCTTCGGACCTGCGGTGGTTATTGCCGCAGAGCCGTGGTGGTGCGAGGGCGTTTGTGCCGCCGACGTGACCATTCGCCGCAACCGTGTATTCAGCGTGCTCAACAACGGCTGGGACAAAGCGGGCGGAATCGTGGTAATGGCAGACTGCAAGAACCCCGAAGCGCGCCCCATCCGCAATATCGTGATCGAAGACAACATCATCGATACACCCAAATGCAACCACGGCATCTTCGTCCGCAACGTAGACGGCGTAACTATCCGCCGCAACAAGGTCGTGGCAAGGGAAGAAGGCATCCAGGTGGAAGTCTGCTCCAATGTGACGATGGAGTGAGGAGAAACCCCCCCCCCTCAAAAACTTTTATACTGTGGTGAATTATATATGACAAAAGAGGATTTGATTAAGGCTCATTCATTTTCTGCCAATCACAAGAAATTGCTGAAAAAAGATAAAAAATGCGGTTGTTTCTATTGTTTGAGGGTGTTTGAACCTAAGGAAATCAAGGATTGGATTCGCGATCCCGGTGGAACGGCACATTGTCCCTACTGCGGCATTGATTCCGTGATCGGAGAACATTCCGGATTCCCGATTACGGTTGAGTTTTTGACGGAAAAAGTCGGAGGCCAAGCGGTCTT
>JAZQUQ010000312.1:0-9078 GCA_045631365.1 Eubacteriales bacterium
GCCGTCTTTATCTTTGATTTCCAAAAGCCATGCCATGTGATTGATACCTGCGATAAGCTGGTTTGTATCATCCTGCTCAATTTCAAGTTGTTTAAAGAGCTCTTCTGTACATACCTGTACACTGTGGCAAAGACCGATAGACTTAATGGGAGTATAGCGATGGAGGAAGCCTGCATTCATCGCCATGGGATTGGAATAGTTGAGGAACCACGCATCGGGGCAAACCTCAGCCATATCTTCTGCAAAATCCTGCAGCACGGGGATGGTACGGAGAGCACGGAAGATACCGCCGATACCGAGGGTATCCGCGATGGTCTGACGGAGGCCGTACTTCTTCGGAATTTCAAAGTCGGTTACGGTGCAGGGTTCGTAGAGACCAACCTGAATGGCGTCTACTACGAAGTTGGCACCACGGAGCGCTTCCTTGCGGTTTTCTACGCCGAGGTACTTCTTGATCTTCGCTCTGCCTTCGTTGGTATTGCGGTTGAGAGAATCGATCATAATGTAGGATTCTTCCAGACGAACCGCGTCGATATCGTAAAGTGCGATTTCAAAATCTCTGAGGGCGGGAGACTGCATACAGTCGCCGAGAACGTTCTTGGCGAATACGGTACTGCCCGCACCCATAAAGGTAATCTTTCCCATAAAAACTCCTTTGTTTTTTGATTTATTTTACCATATTCCCTCCCCAAAGTCAAGGGTCACCGCTTGGAAAACCGTTGTTTTTGCGGTTCTCCCTAAGCCTCCTGCACAAAAACGATGCCCTCCGTTTGTGCATCCCTCCAAAGATGATCGAAAACAGTTGATTTTTCGATAAATTCTAGCGATATCTATTGACAATCACTTGAACGCATGGTAAAATATAGTCACAACATAGCAGCGGAGGAAAATACCTTATGCAGAGTTTTTTCGATAAATCCACCCTTTCCCCCCGAGAGGAACGAAAGCTGAAAGCATTGTGCAAACGGAGGCTCATCAAGGTGTGGGCATTGGCACTCCTGTGGTACGGTGTCGTTCTTGGCGGTTGGGCGTACATGATCTTTGCCATGAACCGCCCATTTAACCATCCGAGCAGTTTTATCTACGTGCTCCTTCTGGCACTCCCCGTTTATCCCTTCAAAATTCACCGCAAGCTCTTCGGAAAATGCTTTTATGCCAACGTGGGTACCGTCACTTTTTCCGAATCCGTAAAGGTGGTGACAGGACCCATCACGATCCGACAGGCACGAACGTTGGAATATGAAGTGGTAACCGTCACCTTCCTCGGGGACAATGGTGAAAAACGGGTCATTCCCTACAAAGAACACAACATTCGGGCAAACGATTGCTACTATAAATTTGGTGACCGCGTGTACGTGCTCCATGGACTAAAATTTCCTGTCAAGGTTCCCATGCCGGAGGAGAAAGAGATGGCGTGTCCCGTCTGCGGCATTTTTCTGAAGGACGACGCGGCAGACCCTTACGATAAGACCCCTCGAAAATGCAGCTGGTGCGGTGCGGATTTCGAGTAATTCCTACACCCACCCCACGAAAAATTGTAGATTGTGCTTCTTTTCCTGTAATTTATTCGTGAAATTTCCTTTTTGATATGCTATACTATAAGAGTAAGAGAACTACTTCAATAATGAAGAGAAAGATGTTACGATGAAATATAACGAATACCTGATTGAAATTTCCGATACCCCGAAAATCGACGAGGACAGTTTTTCCATCGCCTGTATCCATGGTGAACGCCTTTCCCTCACCCTCAACGGAATCCGCTGCTATCTGGACGGATACTATCTCCTCTGCCTCAATCCCGAGGACAGCCTGAGTATTCTCGGCGGACACTTCGAGGGGCTGACCTATCGGTTTCTTCCCTTTTTCTACAACGTGAATCTGAATCAGGAGATCATCTCCCTCGGCGTTTATGAGGAAATGCGTCTCAACCACGGCTACCCCGATTTTCATCTGTTCCGCATCCGTGACGACAACTTTTTCGGCATCCTCCCCATTATGGAGGAGGAGTACAAAATCATTCTCGAACACATCCGAAACGCAAGCATCCACGTGGACGAACACGCCGTCGATCCCGTATGGTCCTGCCGCGCCCGCTCGGAGCTGATTTCCATCCTGCAGCTTGCGGAAAGCGCCTATCTCGGAAAGCAGGGGAACCCCGACAACGAAATCCTCCGCTTTATTCAGGATCATCTGGGGGAAGACATCACCCTTCAGACCCTCAGCGATCACTTCCACACCAACCGAACCACGCTGACGAAGAAAATCAAAGAAATGACGGGACTCGCCCCCCTGCAGTACATTATGGAGGAACGACTCATCAAAAGCCGTCCCGATCTGCTGTTCACCATGCTCTCGCTGGAAGAAATCGCAGAGAAATACGGCTTCTGCGACACCAATTACTTCAACCGTATGTTCAAAAAGCGATTCGGCATCTCCCCCCATCGTTACCGCGTGGAGGGACAGTCGGAGCGAATTCGCAACGAGCATATTTATACCAAAAAGGCAAAGACCATGCTGCAGGTCAAGCAGTTTGAAAAGGATATCCGAAAGGGTTTGGGCCGCGCCGTCCTGCTGCTGCAGAACGAAACCGACAAAGAATATTACCGACAGGCGGTGATCCATTGGATTCTGGACGGAAATCGCGGCGGGCGGTCCTGCCACGGACAGTATGAAGCGGACCTGATCAAATCCTTCCCCGATTGGGAGGAAATTGCCGAAGAAATTGTCCCTCCCCTGCTGGATGCCATCCGCCAAGGGAAAAAAATCTCGACCATCCCCATCCTGATAAAACTCGACCGCGGTGAGAAAGCGAGAGAAACGGTGGAAGAGCTGTACCGTGAGGCGTACGGCGAGCTTCTCTCCTTTACCAAGGACAAAGGGGAAAGCGACGACCGTTATCCCCCCTGCTCCAAGCGGTATTTTGCCGCAGCCGCCGCTCTCGGTCGGTATCTGAAAGCGGATCGGGAACGGATCAAGGAGATCCTTCTCGATATGGCAGACCTCTACCGCCTCTCCGACAGCCCCGTGATCCCCACCTATCAGAATCCCCTGTTCACCATCAGGGACGGCATCGGGAAGAGTACCCTTTTCGCCATTGCCGATGAGGTGGCGGCAGAGCATCCCCACGGACACAAAGTGCATCCCGCAAAGGACTATTGCTTCGGGAAGGAGCCTGCCGTTAATCCCAACATTACGGTGCGGGAGATCATGGAATCCAATCTGCGGTGTGAGAATTACGGCAATCTGTGGGTTTCCTTCCGAAACGCATCCCCCGAAATCATCCAAACGGTAGCGGAAGAAATCGTCCGTCAGACCGTTTCCCCCGATACGGATATGGAGAAACTGGTCTATCTCATGTCGTTTTTTGAGCGTTCCATTGACCCCGATATCCTGCCGCCCCCCTTCCCTCTTGACCCAACCCCCATCCTCCGTTTCGCCGAACAGAAGCGGATGGAGGAGACCGAACGTCTTGCCAAGGACAAAGGCGGTTCGGTAATCGATCCCGCCCATCCCCTGTATCTTGTGTACAGCTTTCTCTCCGGCATCCGTCATCCCATAATACGGACGTTTTTCACGGACGTGCTGACCCACAGCTACGAGCATCCCTTCCTCCGCAAGGACTGCGCCATCCACGCCGTGTGGAGAATCAATTTTATCCCAGAAGACGGAATTGAGCTGGAACGGTTCGTCCGTACTGCTTCGGGTTATGAGCAGTCTGCCTCCTTTGATGCGCTTATCGGGCTGCTGCGGGAACAGGTGGACGGAGTCTCCGACGAGCTGATCCGGTATCTGTTTGAGGAAGCAAACTTCCACCTCCGCCATACTCTCGTCTCCGTCCTCCGCGACACCGGTCGGCTGTGGGAGGAATCCCTCGCCAAGCTCCGTGAGGAATGCCTTTACGATGAGAATGAATACATCCGAGGGATGGCACAAGAGAGAAGCTCAATCAGCGGTTAACTTTTCCCTCTGTGCTGTTTATTGCAAACCCATGGAAGGGGAGCTATAATAGAGATACCCCACCTCATACGGTGTACAGAAATCTCAACTCGCTTTTGCCGCGGTTGATATACGACTGCAAAAGCCAAGGAAAGGAACGGATGAATCGATGAAACTTTGTATCGGTGAAAACCTCAAAAAGCTCCGTAGGAAAAAGAAAGTGACACAGGAAACGCTGGCAGATTACCTAAGTGTCTCCTCCCAAGCGGTAAGCCGATGGGAAAACGATGCAACGTACCCCGATATTGAGCTGCTCCCCGAAATCTCCGCCTACTTTGGCGTAAGCATGGAAGAACTGCTCGGCTGCAGAAAAAACGAAACCCCAGCCGAGCAAAAAGCAAGTGAGCTGCAGGAGCAGATTTTTTCCGCAAGCATCACCGATCCCCCAAAACGGGCAGAGCTTCTCCGTGAGCTTTTCGAGCTGGAACAGCAATACCCAAACAATTGGCATATCAAATCCTGTATTGCCGAATCTCTCGTCTTTCCAAAGCCCGACTCTTATGACGAAGTCCTTCCCGTACTCCGACGGTATGCCGATGCCGCCTCGGAAGCATTTCCGTCGGATCCCATGCAGAACGCACTGTTTTTCATTCGCTATATGGTCCTCGCCGCCCCTGAGGAGGAAGTGGAACAATGGGCGTCCTTGCTCCCCATATACGACATGAACCTCCGTTGGAACGTCCTGCGGATTCGGTATCAGGAACGGGAAGAATGGGAGAAAGCACGGCATTACGAATCCCTGCAGATGCTGTTGAATCTGAGAGAGCATGTAAACGTCGGCCCCATTTCGGACAATCCCAAAGACGCCCTGCACGCCGCACGGCAGGCGGAACGGATTTACGATGCCGCAATTGGTATCCCGTACCTCGATGCGGACGGCAAGGTACATAATTCAATCTGCCTCTATGAACGAATCGAGGTTCTGCTGACAAAGGTTCTGCTGCTTCTTGGAAACGGCAATCCCGAAGCCAACGCAGAAGAGGAGGGGGACGGTTTTGCCGTTCTCCAAAAAGCGGTAGACTACGCAATCCTCTACGCCGATGCGGTAAAGGAAGAATATTTCACCGCCGATTATCCGTATTTCATGCCGCAGAAGGTTGGGGATCACCCCTGTATGAATCTCGCCGAGCAATCCGCCCTTTCCGACCGCTGCCTTGACCGAATCATTGCATTGTTGGACAGCAAAACCTTTGACGCAATCCGCGATAACGAACAGTTCCGAAACCGGCGAACACGGTTGGCAAACAAACGGGACGAAATCAAAGAATATTGGCGTCTGCGCAGCAGGAATGCCGAATGATCAGGAATGATCCGTGGTAACGGGAACTGCCTTCCTTCATAATCCTGCTAAAAATACAAAAAAATAAAAAAACTTTCCAAAAACCCTTGACAATCCCCTTTGAGTGTGGTATAATGTTAAAGCAGTCGGGAAGACGACTGAGAAAACAAAATGTCGCAAAGACAAACACATGCAAAGGTGGCTGAGTTGGTCTAAGGCGCACGACTGGAAATCGTGTGTTCGGCTAATAACCGACCGAGAGTTCGAATCTCTCCCTTTGCGTTAGAAAACGATGTATTCCGATAAGGATACATCGTTTTTTCATTAAAATCATTCAGAAAACGCAGAAAAAACGTGTGAGGAAATCGGGTAAAATCCGACACACGATAAAAGGATAAATTTATTTATCAGTCAGAGAAGCAGGGAGGGCTTCCGCCGCATCTCCCGCACTTTCGTGCCGGGAGTGGGCTACTGCCCGCCCCCGAATTTCTTGCCTATTACCCCAAGACAGGTTGTCTGCATAGAAACATCAGCATGACTGTACAAGTCCATTGTGATCCCAATGGAGGAATGACCGAGAACAGAAGAAATAATCTTCGGATTCACTCCATTCCGTACCATCATAGTTGCATAGGAATGCCGGAGGTCATGCAGACGTATATCAGGCAGTTTCAGACGTTTAAGAATGTGTTTGAATTCTCTTTGCAGAATGTTTTGAGTAATCCGCGAACCGTCCTTTCTGCGCATCAGAAATCCATCAGGATTCATCTCGCGTTCTCTGTGATAGGTTTCAATGTATGACAGATGTTCCGGCATCAGAAGAAGGTCACGCTTGCTCTTTTCTGTCTTGCAGTCCGTTGTGAGAAATTTTCCGCCTGTGAACTGTGTGGTTCGCCGGATTGACAATACATCTTCCGCAAGGTCACTGTAACGCAATCCGAGACATTCGCCACGCCGCATCCCATAGCAGAGCATGAACATGATAATGAGCTTAATGTCATTGTCACCATTCAGAATTTCTCTTAAAAGAAGAATCATTTCATCCACGCTCAGAACAGTATAATTGTATGTATTCTTCCGCGGGAGTTCATAAACTTCCATAATGTTGAATCGGATATACTGCCGTTTGACAGCAAAACTCAACGCCTGTTTGAACACCTTAAGAACATAACGAACCGTTGTATTGTTCAGCTCCTTGGAATTCAGTTTGGAAACAAAAAGGTCAATGTCCTTGTATTCCAGGCTGTCCGTGTCACGTTCTCCGAGCTGAGGAAGAATGTGGTTGTCAATGTTTATACTGTAGCTCTGATAGGTGGAGGGTTTGAGGTTGTTTTTCATATGGATTCCCCGGTAAATCTCCATTACCTCTGCTACTGTCATAAATGTTCACTCCTTTTCTTTTCTTGGTATAGAATCTGTAATTGATGATATTGAAATAGCCGGTATCCTCATCTGTGAGAAACTTGGTGGTTTCATAGGTCATAACCATGTCATGGACTTCTTCGGCGGCAGTTGCTTCACTGCAATACTTGACTTCCGGTTTTTTCATTCCGCGGGAATTCCGGAATATCCGCATTCCTGCCGGATAGAGAGCCAGACGAGCACCCTTGACAACCTTTTTCTTGACCTTTGTTCCGTCTTCTTCGATATATTCACACTCTTTTATATTGCTGTCAGACGGTACAGACCGTCCAAAGGTCTCATATTCATCCAATGGAATATCTCCGAGGTATGCGGTCAGATATGCACCAACATTGTCAACATCATCCAAAGCAGTAACACGTACAAAACCATGTTTCCACATTTTCCGGAGCTGTTCATTGGGAATGAAAGGTGCTGTATCGTCGAATATCAGAATCACGTGCATATGCCATGCTCCACGCCCCTGCGGTTCGGCAGCTGCAATATACCTGACATAACCATAGACCTCTTTGAAGCGTTTACGGAAATTCTTGAAATCGTCAGACAGCTTCTTTTCGTCTCTCATGTTGTCCGCATAAGTCAGAGTTATCCATCTGCAATTTTTCGGCTCTGTGACATTGGCGTTGATAAGATCACGTCCGAGTTTCATAGAGCGTGAAACGCTGATCTTATCATCAGAGCGTTTGTGTTGCTTTTTGAATTCCTTGACTTCACCGTTACGGAGATCTACATATTCAGTTTTGTTCAGTTTGCGGATACAGGCACCACGTCCACGTTTCTGGGAATACATGATTTCCTTGGAATGACCGCAGGTCTTGACCTTGACAACATCGTTGTACTCCGGCCGGATATTCATATACTTTGTCTGACCGTTTTCTTCGTAGGTTCTGCGTTCAACACGTATAGACATCAAAAGCTCCTTTCCGAGCTATCAGAGAATTTACCCTAATGTTCTAATATAATCAAGTTAAATAGGCTTAGTTTCTCGTACGGCTGACAGAGCCATCAGGGAAGGATTCAAGCCTTTGGAAAAGGCAGATAGGACGCGGCAGAAGAACACCTGACCGTTCTTTCAGTTTCGCGCTTTTCCGGTTTGCCGAAATCGTTACTTTGCCGCGAGGCGCGGAAAGGTGGAGAATCATGCTTCGCATATGCGCGGTTTGTTTCTGCATGACGTTTGGTATCCGGCGCATCCCTCCTGAAGTTGTACCGTGATGTCAACCATACCGGATATAAAGTTTTTATTATAACCCATTGATTATAATTTTCGATTATGTTATAATGTTTTCGTTATGAACATTATTCCATAAGTGGAGTTTATTTTTAAGTAATTTTACTCCATTTATGGAGTTGTGTCAATAGCTATTTCACAAAAAGAAGGAGGAATTATGTAATGGATAAGAAACTTAATGATTTTTTGGGGCTTTCACAGAGCGATGAAGAGATAAAGTACCTTGGTTCTATCGAAGACTGGAACAAACAGGACGCGGAAGCCGGTGATATGGTACTTTTATGTCTCAATGAACGTATTAAACGACTGAGATTAAAAAATGGTCTGACCCAATGTGAATTAGCGAAAGTGTTGAACATCACACAGCGTGATTACTGGAGAATTGAAAAAACGGGGTACAAAGTATCCCCGATGCGGTTATTCCATATTGCATTCTTCTACAATGTCTCGCTCGACTATATTTTCGGGCTTATCAAGGAAGAAAAAAATATTTATGACAGTCCCACCTGTCTAAACGGTTACGTCCTCGAAGAAATGAAAAAAGCAAAATCCGAAGGACGTGAATACATTCCCATGGAATCGCAAATATACGATAAAAGAAATGAAGAGGATATGGCAGAACTTCGAGCCGAAATTCAGGCGGAAATGGATGAAATAGATGCCGAATTCCTTGAAGCTAAGAAAAAAGCAGGGCTTGAAGATTGAATTCCGCTCCACTCCGTTTATGGAGTATTCAACTGGAAATCGTGTGTTCGGCTAATAACCGACCGAGAGTTCGAATCTCTCCCTTTGCGCCAGAAATAAGACGTATCCTCGAAGGGGATGCGTCTTATTTATTTGCTTGGGGAGAGTGAGAACTCTCGTGAAAGTTCCACAGTTATCTCCCCTACTCAACTCCACCCTATCGGCACGGATACACTCTATTCTTCGGCAAACAAAGGGGGAACTTTCCAATTTGCTGAGCTTTGCGAAGCAATATTGCGAGTTCGAATCTCTCCCTTTGCGCCAGAAAAACGGGGTATCCTCGATGAGGATGCGTCTTATTTATTTGCTTGGGGAGAGTGAGAACTCTCGTGAAAGTTCCACAGTTATCTCCCCTACTCAACTCCACCCTATCGGCACGGATACACTCTATTCTTCGGCAAACAAA
>JAZQUQ010000313.1:0-4237 GCA_045631365.1 Eubacteriales bacterium
AGAGAAGCACGCTCACCCATTTTGGTGCTTTCTTCAAAATCAGACGCATGAGCAGTACCACCACGGCAAGAATACTTGCGGTAATGCTCATATTTGCGATGTACAAAAAGACTTCTGTCATCTTCGTCCTCCTTTTCTCGCTCGGTCGATCATGGCCTGCAGCTCGTCGAGCTCTGTGTCGGACACATCCTGACGTTTGGTAAAGGCGGCAAGAAACGCAGGCAGCGATCCTTCAAACTTTTTCTCCAGCAGCTCGTCAATCTCGTAGGACTGGGCATCCCCCTTGGAAACAAGCGATGTGACCGTGCCGTTTTCGTTCTTCAGCACACCTCGCTCTCCCAGACGCTTGATAACGGTGTATGTCGTGGTCCGTTTCCAGCCCAGTTCCTTGTCACAGAGCTTCGCAAGCTCCACGGCGGTCACAGGCTCATGCTCCCACAGGATCAGACAGAAACGGTATTCCCCTTCGTGTATTTTCGGAATGCTCATTGGATTTTCCTCCTTCTATTTTGTCTACAGCAGTAGACTCTCTATGCATAGTCTACCACCGTAGACAAGATTTGTCAATAGTTTTTTGAAAAATCACAAAAAAACTCCCCGCCGAGCCGATTTCTCTGCTCATACGGGGAGATTCTATATCGTTACGGTTGTGTTTTGAAAAAAATCAGCTATTCTTTCCGAATCTCAGCCTTACCTTAAAGAGATCCCCGTCCGTGGTGATTTCGAACCGTCCGCCGCAGATTTCCGTATAGCTTTTGGCGATGGCAAGACCCAGTCCGTTCCCTTCGGAGGTTCTCGACTCGTCGCCCCGTACAAATCGCTGTACGATCTCATCCACGTCGAAATCGAGAGGGTACGCCGATACGTTCTTGAACTCCATCACCACTTCCCCGTCCGTTTCAGCCGCGGTGATAAACACGCGGGTATTCTTCATGGTGTATTTCAGAATATTGCTGATCAGATTGCCCACGACGCGGGACATCTTTCTGCCGTCCGCGGTGATGCAGAGTTCCTTCGGAGCATCCACACAGAACGTCAATCCCGATTGACCGATCTCATTGTCGTACTCACCGAGGGACTGGCTGATGAGCAGTGCCGTGTCCAGCCTTTCAAGAACAATCTGCTCGTTTCCGCTCTGCACCTTGGAGATATCAAAGAGGTCTTCGGTGAGATTCTTCAGCCGTTCGCTTTTCTTTGCAATAACGGAAACGTAGTCCCTTCCCTCCTCGGGCAGATCGTCCATCTTGGAGAGCAGTTCGGTGTAGTTGATGATGGAGGTGATCGGCGTTTTCAGATCGTGGGATACGTTGGTGATCAGCTCTGTCTTCATCCGTTCCGCTTTGAGGCGGGCGTTTACGGATTCGTCCAACCCTTTGGCAATGTCATTGATGTTTGCGGCAAGGAGCTTTAAATCCTCACACTTGAGCTCGGGGATTTTATAGGAAGTTTTTCCGTTCCGAACATTGCTGACACCTTTTTTGATTTCATTCAAGTCTTTGGTGCGATTGGCAAGAAGAAACGCGGCACCGACGAAGGCAAGAATCCAAAGGATCAGATACACGGGACCGTTCGGAAGAAGGAGACCGAACGTGCCGATCAAGGCGGTATACACAAACAGCAAAGTGATCAGCAATACGCCGGAGGTGCGGGAAAGGAGGCAGAAAATGCAGGACCAGAACGATACGGTCTTTCTTCCGATCCACTTTGCGGTCAGTCGGAGAAGCTCAAAACAGCATTTCAGTACGCGATAAACAACTCGAAGGATCATGCCCACCAAGCTGGTTTTGAGAAGAGTGCCGTTCTTGGTTCTGCGGATGAGGGAAAGAAGGGATGTAATAACGCCGAGGCTTACCAATGCCGCAATACTTATGATCAAAGGTTCAAGCAGTTTTTCGGGGAACTGCCCGTACATGTATTCATCCATGGCAAACACACAGAGCACAGTACCGCCCACACCAAGTCCTGCCATGGCGGCAAGATGAATCTCCGCCCAGACGTTGTCGATCCAGAGCTTTTTATATTCACCGTCCTTGTTCTTGCCGCACACACACAGAAGGTAAATCAATAGGAGCAATGCCCCCGCCGCGTAAATCGCAGTCTTCCCTATTGTGCCGAGGATGAGGACTTCCTGCTTCTCCCATGCGGCTTTATAGGAATCGGCAAGCTCCGACTTCAGGCTGCAGCAAATCGTGATGGTGCTTGAATTATCGAATAGGAATAAATCTTCGATTGCGTATCCGTTCCACTGATAGGCTGCGGTTCGCTCCACGCTGCCGTCCGCATCCCGTTTCACATAGGAATAATAGTCACCCTTCATAAGGTCTTCGGGGGACTCGGCATCGCAGTTGGTGAGGATCAGATCGTTCCACTGCACGTAATAATTGACCTTATCCGAATGGTAGAAATGCTCAAATCTCTCCCGCAGTGCCTCTTCGATGACTTCGATTTGCACCTCAAAATTCTTTTCCGTCTCAATGGGGCGACCGTAATCGTCATAGGAATTGAACGTATTATAATAGACGCTGCTCACCACGCCTTCCGGCTCATCCAGCAAATAAGCAAGATATTTTGACTCCGAAAAGCTGCTTTCAAAGGAATAGAGGATCGTTTCTTCCTCAAAGATCGCAAGAATCCCCCCTGCTGCAGTCAATGCCCCAAGGGTAATGCACGCGGCAAACAAAATCACCGCAATAAATTTGGTGATATTGGAAAACACAATTCTTTTCATTTTATACCTCATCTGTCACCGAAAGTGACATACAAATAGTTTATAAAATTCCGGCAGATTTATCTGCAAAAATGGGTTGGGACCCATTTTTAGGGATTTTATTGCGTGAAATAAGCTGACTTTAAGCTGCAACTATCTACAACTTTCACGCTAAATCCCCCTTTATTCTATTTTATACCCGACACCCCATACCACTTTCAGGTATCGCGGTTCTTTTGGATTGATTTCGATCTTCTCGCGGATATGGCGGACGTGTACGGCAATGGTGTTGTCGCCGACCACCGTATCCTCGTTCCATACGTTGGAGTATATATCCTCCGCGGAAAACACGCGGCCGCGATTCCGCACAAGCAGTTCCAGAATTTTATACTCAACGGGGGTCAAACGGACGTTTTCTCCGTCCACCTTGACCGTTTTCTGCTCGGTATTGACGCACAGCCCGTCGATGACAATCTCCCCGTTCTGCTTCCCGATGGAGCCGAGGGTGGTGTATCGTCTGAGCTGGGATTTCACTCTTGCCATCAGCTCCGACGGATTGAACGGCTTGGTTACGTAGTCGTCCGCTCCTGCGGTAAGTCCGAAAATCTTGTCGTTGTCCTCGGATTTTGCGGAAAGAAGGATCACGGGGATGTTTCTCGATTCCCGCAGCTTCATGAGCGTCTTGATTCCATCCAGCTTCGGCATCATGATATCGAGAATCATCAGGTGGATTTCGTTCTCCGATAAAACCTCAAGTGCATCCATACCATCATAGGCTTTGAAAACTTTGTAACCCTCTCCATGGAGAAAAATACCAATACTGTCTACGATTTCTCTATCATCGTCAACCACTAAAATGTTCATCATTTTTCACCTCCGCACATAGGATACCATATATTTCTTAATAATCTCAGGGGATAATTCTTTATTTTTCTTAAGAATTTGGGATATCGCAAACAAAGCGAAGCATAAAAGCTCCGCTCTGTTTGAAGGTTATGAGTTATCCTGAGTGATATGAGCAATCAGCTGTTCCCTATAAGCCCCGTCACGATAAAAATCAGAATCCCGATCCCGCCTGTGATATACTTCAGAAGCCCAAGTTTAAACGGAATATACGCCTCGCTGTATTTCCATGTCATAAGCTTGGATAGCTTTCTGTAGAACAAAGACACAAAAAAGGATACAAGTGCTGAAACGATCCCTATAAAATGCAGATATCCGAGCTCCGGCCGTGTGAGGGCAAAAACAATGCAAAAAATACAGCTGAGTACGGAAAACCATGTGTTTTTCAGATAATACCGTACGGTATGCTTGTTCCATGGGATTTGTTCTTTATCCGTCATGATCGGTGGTTCGTATGTAATTGTATTCCCGCAGATCGGGCATTCCGAATCGCCATCGATCGTTGATTGACATACAGGACATTGTTTCATTTTGCGTTACTCCTTATTTTAAATTGGGTTTATTCTTTCCGCAACAAATTCTGCCCATACGACATGACACAGAACCGGAATATGGATGTAATGATGT
>JAZQUQ010000314.1:0-9426 GCA_045631365.1 Eubacteriales bacterium
CATGACCCCGTATATTCCTCTTATGCCGGCTACTCCTGGTGGCTCGACGAAGATTACTTTCACGGTTCAAGTTCCTCAGCTGTTAGTATGCACGTAGTCAACAAAGAAGGGATGACTGGTATCACTGACATAACTGGCGTAAACGGTGTCCGCCCGATGATAATCGTCGACTTTGTTTCAACCGATGTAGATTATTATGCCGATGACTATGATGATATTAACAATGCGGGAGTTACAACCCGAACAGAAGCTGATACCTACAATCCTTCCGGAAGCGGTAGCGGAAGAACAAAGTGTCATTGGTGTAACGGCACTGGATCCGTAAAATATTATTATGGCGGCAGTGAATTGGAAGCATTGGTGGACGGTCATGAGAATTCATGGTACGGTCAGTGCGGAAGCTGCGGCGGCACGGGATACACAAACTGATTATAAGTATGGGTGTGTCACACTTAGAAGAGGACCGGAGAAAAACTTTTGCAAAAATTTTTCTCCGGCCCCTGAATTTCTTACTTTCAACAACCCTTTTCTCTTTGGCGCGAATTACATGGCTCTGATCTCGGTTGCCTTTTGTTCATCAGTCGCCTTCCCTTTCCCAGCAACTTGCAGGCGGTCTCTCACACTGAAATCCTCACGCAAAAGAAAAAGGACTCATCCATGATGAATCCCTTTTCTTTTGGAGCGGATTACGGGGCTCGAACCCGCCACCTCCACCTTGGCAAGGTGGCGCTCTACCAAATGAGCTAAATCCGCATATTTTATTTTGCAAGATCCCCGACTGCCACATCGGATCTTCCCTCACTTCAAATGCTCCCGGTCGGAATCGAACCAACGACACGAGGATTTTCAATCCTCTGCTCTACCAACTGAGCTACAGGAGCATTTACCATCCCTGCCGCCGTTGTAGATACATGGGATGAACGACCCGAAGGGGACTCGAACCCCTGACCTCTAGCGTGACAGGCTAGCGTTCTAACCAACTGAACTACCGGGCCATTTTTTCTTTACCATCGGGGTCTACCGAGATAAAGAAGATGGAAACAATAGGGCTCGAACCTATGACCCTCTGCTTGTAAGGCAGATGCTCTCCCAACTGAGCTATGCTTCCATATGTTTTGTGAAAGTCAACCAAAACCGCTTCATTCTTTCGTCTGTCGCTTTGTTGTTTTTGCTGTTGTCCTCTCGACGTGTATTATTATATCACATTCGGTTTTCTTTGTCAATACCTTTTTTCAATTTTTTTGAAAGTTTTTTTATCTTTTTCTTTCACGTTATTCCACAAACCGACAGCGCTGCCGCGTACGGCTGAAACTCGCTGTCGATTCATGAAAACGACCTCTCCGTCAATGGGTTTCCACTGCGTACACCACGTCACTCAGCATCTGAATCCGTTTTACCACTTCTGCACGGTTCATGCCTCTTCTGAGATTGTACACGCATTCAATGCCCACGTTGCCGCTGATTCCGCTTTTGGCAGCCACGACCTCGATGTTGTACATCAGAAAATCCGCAGACGTGAGAATATCGATCACGCCGTTTACCGCTTCGGGGGAAGAACACTCCAGATACAGCCGTCCCTTCCCTTTTCCGATGTTGGTCATCTTCTCCAGCTTTTCCAGAATCACCATAGCAAAGAGGGTAATCACGGTACACAGGACCGCGCCGTGGAAGAAGCCGATTCCCACCGCGATTCCGATCACGGCGGTCGTCCAAAGCCCTACCGCTGTCGTCAGTCCCGTCACGTGGGAATTCCCCTTGATCATAATAGTACCGACCCCGATGAAACCGATTCCCGACATGACCTGTGCGCTGATTCGGAGGGGATCCGTGTCCTGAAGTCCAAGGGTATTCAGCGTATAAATCCCCACCATCGCCGTCATGGCTGAACCGATACAGATGATAATGTGGGTTCTGAGCCCCGCCGCATGGCCGTGCCGCCCTCTTCCGATGCCGATGATTCCGCTCATCAGCGCAGCAAGGATCAGTCGGACCGCCACCGCAGGCACCGTCAGATGATCCGATATCAGCCACTCAAAAATCAGTCCGCCTTCTCTCACTAACTCCATCGTTCTAACCGTTCCCTTCTTTTCAAACTTTATTCCTTCTGTCCGCGTTTTTCGGCATGGTCTTCGCTGCCGCCGCGGGAAGAACCGCCGCTGCACCGTGATCAAGCAAAAGTTCCCGTGCCGTCTGCATGGTGGCGCCCGTTGTGATTACATCATCCACCAGAAGATACTTCCCGCCCGCCGCCATTCCGCTGCCGATCACCGCAAATCCGTCTTTGATATTCTCATACCGCTCTCCGCCGTCCAAGGTTTTCTGAACTTTTCCCGACACGCGGATCAGGGTCTTCCGACAGGGGATGCCCAAAAGCTCCGCCAGCGCCTCGGCAAGCATTTCACCGTGATCAAAGCCGTATTTCAGCAGATTCTCCCCATTTCTCGGGGGATAGGTCACGATCCAATCCTCAATATTCTCGTGATTCTCTTCCAGAATCTCCTTCACCCGAAACCCGATGGCCTGTGCCGTAATCCGCACAAGCTCCGGCATACAGGTTTTCTTGCACCGAAGGATCACCGTTCTCGTCAAAACGGGAGTACCGGCATGGGAATCGGAGGAATAAAAGAAGCTCACCGCCCACCGTACATCGGGGAACACTTCCTCTTTCAGGTACGGCACACCGCAGACACATCGGTCTGCCGTTTTTCCGCATACGGGACAGCGGCAATCCCTCTCCATGGAAAGTCCCTCCCGACAGGGTGTGCAAACCTTCGATGGGGTCGATGCCAACGGCTCTCCGCAGAGAAGGCAGCGACACGGAAACAGCAGCCCGCAAATACCGTTTAACAGTCTTTTAAAACCGTTCATTTGCCCACCTATCACAAGAAATCCTTCTTCAGAAACTCCCGAAGGAGCGTACAGCGTTCGGAGTGGGTGTTGTTGGCAATCATCTGGGTCAAAACCCCGTGGGAGCCCACCAGAATCACCATTTTCGATGCTCTGGTCACGGCAGTATACAAAAGATTTCTGGTAAGCAGCATGGGGGCACAGCGGAACAGAGGCACGATCACCACAGGATATTCGCTTCCCTGGCTTTTGTGAACCGTCACCGCGTAGGCGTGATCCAGCTCCTCCAGCATGGTAAAGTCGTAGGTACACAAGCGGTCATCAAAACGGATTTCCACCGTCTCGTTTTCGCTGTCGATCTCGAGAACGGTGCCGATATCCCCGTTGTAGATGCCCATCCCCGTCTTTCCGGAAGATGCCTCCCATTCCACGCTGTAGTTGTTTTTGGTCTGCATCACGCGGTCTCCCTCACGGAAGATGAGATCGCGGCTTCTCCGTTCCGTTTTCCGTCCGTCGTTGGGATTCAGCGCCTCCTGCAGACCCATATTCAGCACTTCCGTCCCCGACATTCCCTTCCGTGACGGGGTGATAATCTGAATCCGATTTACGATATCCGCACCGTAGGAACGGGGGAGGCGATTTTTGACAAGATCAATGACCGTATCGCGGATGGATTCTTCACTCTCCCTTTTCAGATAGAAGAAATCCGCATCCGTCCGATGAAGTTCGGGGATTTTCCCCTCGTTGATCAAATGGGCATTGGTAATAATCAAGCTCGCTTCCGATTGACGGAACACCTCGGTCAGTCGATCCACCTGAAACTCCCCGGAATCGCAAAGGTCGGACAGCACGTTCCCCGCCCCCACCGAAGGGAGCTGGTCGCCGTCCCCGATGAGAATCAGTCGGGCGCCGTTTTTGACCGCCTTCAGCAATGCCTCCATCAGCAGAATATCGATCATGGATGCCTCGTCGATGATGATTACATCTTCGTCAAGGGGATCTCTGTCATTCCGCAGGAAGCCGAGACCGCTATCGTCCCCCGCATCCATCTCAAGGAGACGGTGGATGGTCTTCGCCTCGTGGGAGGTGGCTTCACTCATTCGCTTAGCAGCCCGACCCGTGGGAGCCGCAAGACAGACCCCGTAATCAAGAGAACGGAAGATGGAAATCAAACCTTTGATAATGGTAGTCTTACCCGTACCGGGACCGCCCGTCAGAATCATGACGCCGTTCAAAAGCGCATCCGCAATGGCACGCCGCTGCATATCGGCATAACGGATTCCGCTTTCCGCCTCACTTTTTTGAATCAGCAGCTCCACGTCCCCCACGTTCATTCTTGCGGCACTTCTTGCGAGCTGCTTCAGTTTTTTCGCCGTATAGGTCTCCGCACGGAAAAACGAGGGCAAATACACCAGCCGCTCCCCGTTTTTGGTCACCCCGATCAGTTGATTGGCTTCAATAGCGGCATTCAAACAGTCAGCAGTACGGGCGGCTTTTTGGGGATTCCCGCCGAAGAGCAAATCGGAGGTGCATTGCAGAAGAAGGGATTCGGGCAAACAGGTATGCCCCATTTTTGCAGATTCATTGGAAAGAACGTAGGAAAGCCCCTGTCGGATTCTCTCCTCGGAGTCCTCCGCCATTCCAAGCTGAGCCGCAATTCGGTCTGCGTGACGGAAGCTGATGCCGCTGAACTGACCGCAAAGGCTGTAGGGATTGTCTTTGATGCGATCAACCGCCCCTCCGCCCCATTTTTTGTAGATTTTCATAGCAGCCGCAGGGGTAAAGAAGTCACGGCAGAACATCATCACCGATCGCGCACCCGAAATCTGCTTGTAATTCTCGCTGATGGCTTGAGCTTTCTTTTTCGTAATTCCGGGAATATCCGAAAGCCAATCGGGGTTGTTCTCGATGACCTCCAAGGCGTCTCTGCCGAACATTTCCACGATCTTTTGTGCGGTTTTCGGCCCGATCCCTTTAACCGCACCGGAAGCGAGGTAACGGAGAATATCCCCCTCCTCCACGGGAAGAGTCTTTTCAAAGGATTCGATTTTGAACTGTCTGCCGTATACGTTGTGGTTGATCCATTCGCCCTGCGCGGTGATTTTATCCCCTTCGCTTACGTAGGGAAGGATTCCAACCGCGGTCACAGTTCCGCCGTCCGCCGTTTCAATGGCACAAACCGTATATCCGTTTTCCTCATTCTGATAGACAATGGACTCCACAATCCCGCCGACCGTGTTGGCTTCCTGTCCGTCCGTCATCTGCATCTGCTCCCGATTCATAGCGTTTCCTTCTTTATCAACATTTGTATATCCATTATAGCAACACCGCCCCCTTTTGTCAAGAAGACGCTGTATTCTCAAGAGAAAAACGGCACTTTCTGAGTCTCCTCAAAGAAAGCGCCGTTTTGTGATTCAGTTACTCATGACAGTCTCTCATACGCAAGATGTGATTCCGGATCTGCAAAGCATTCTCTCGGATGGCGGATGTACTCTTTTGCCTTGTCATCAGCCGCTTCCCACGCTTTGTCCAGCGTTTCCTGAATGGCTTCAAGGAGGTGCACGCCGTCTGCGTCGATATCAATGAAGTAGTTATAATAGTCAATGGGATAATTGCGGAACATATACACAGGCTGGAAATCATCGATCAGCGCCACAGCACCGTGCTCCCAGCTGACGGAGAGGAGGCGGTAATACTCCTGCATATGCTCTGCCGCATCGCCGTAGACCTTGTCGCAGAATTCCGCAATCAGGGCATCCACGTCCTCGTAGGGATTCCAAGCCAGTTTTGCATAGAGCCAGTGGGTCAGAATATTCATCTCCCAGATATCCCCATAGGTAAAGCCCCAGTCAACGTTCAGCAGAGTAAAAGGATTTTCGTCATCGTTGTAGATGGCAGGGGTCAGGCCCACCATACCGTGCTCGGCATAAAGCTGCATATCGTTCTGCATTCTGTACCAGATGGCACGCTCGTACCAGCCGCCGGTAAAATAGCATCCGTAATAGTTATAGTTGATGACATTGGTGGTCTTGTCCATCCACGCAGAAAACTCGTTATAGTTCCGTTCCGAGGTGCTTCCGGGGAAGATGATGTCGTTGGTTCTCTGAGTAAGGTCCTCGCAGTAGTGGCAGAACACAGCGATTACATTGTCCTCCAAATCACATCGCGGCGGAATCGAAGCGAAAGTGTAGGCATAGGTATTGACCAGCGCATCGGGATACTTCTCCGCCACCTGCCGTGCAACACGGTTGATGAAGGAAAAAAGAACCGTGGATTGATAGTCCTCGTCATCGGGGTTGACAAACTGACCGGGCGCATATTCAAAAGGCTCGTTCTGTGCAGGGGAAACGCCGTTGACAAAGCCCAAATCCTCAATACAAACGCCCACATGACGGAGTCCCAGACTGTCGTGGTACAGATCAAGCTGATGAATCACGCTTGCGGCAACGGTGTCGGCGGTCAGCTCACTCCAGTAATTGAGCTGTCGGGAGGAGTGAATATCCATGGGGGTGCCGTCGGGGAGGGTTTCCCAGTATTCGGTAACATTGGGGTCGTAGATGGGACTGACCTGCAGCCACCACTTGGCATTGTGGTTGGAAACCATAGGCTCCAGTCCTACTGTGGATTCGCGGGTCATCGCATCCACCCAAACTCCGGCATGAGCCGCACCGCAGTTGTATTTGTTTCGGGAATACAGCAAATCCATGGAGGCAGGATCGGAGCTGGCACCGTAGCGGGAGATGCCTCTCACCTGGAAGGGAGACTTTTCACGGTAGTCCGCCTTTACAGCGGTAATCGTGGGCATTTCGTCGTAAACAAGCCCCTTGCTCATGTCCGCACGGATCCAGATTACGCCGAGGTTTTCTTCGATAAAGTCATATACCCCGTTGAGGGCTCCTCTTGCCGTAGCACCGAAGATGTAAATCTTTCCGTCAAGGGTACGGATCGCAAAGCCGTCGTCGCCCCACCGTTCGGTGTCTCCCACTTCACCGAGAGTGCGGAGCCATGCGAGATCGTCGGCAAACAAAGTCTCAAGCTCGGGCATACTTTCGGGAGTTGCAATGATGATGGGAAGGCTGTCTTCCCCCGCGGCATTCGTCACGGAAAGCGCAGCACCGCTGACCGTTTGGACGTGATACACCAATTCCTGTGCCGCAAAGGTAAGGGTTTGGTCTGCCTCCGCCGCAAGAACGATATGTGCCTTTGCCACACCGTTTTCGGTAACAAGAGAGGTGTCGTAAGGATATACGACAGGGGCATCGTTCTCGGGGGCATCCGTCACGGATGTATCCGTCACGGGTGCGTTGGTTTGGATTTGAGCTGTTGTTTCCCCGGGTTCTGTATCGCCGCAGGCTACAAGAGCTGATGCAAGCATCAGCAATGCAAGAATCATGGATAGTGTTTTTTTCATAAATGCACTCCTCAAGATAGATATATCTTTATCAAAAAATGCGGTTTTGCTTATTATACCACAACCGCCGAAGAAAGACAACCCATCCTGCATAACGAACGAATTTTTATGCACTCGCACAAATCAACAGGGTGATATTTGTGCAAAAAAACGGGAGACCCCCTCCAATAAGAATCTCCCGAATTGAAATCACATCACACATTGCAACGATTCAGCAATGCTTCTCCGTGACGGAAATCTGTTCCATGATGAAGGGGACGACCTCTTCTTTTTTGATGTTAAGCACATGAGCAAATTCCTCATACAGGAGCTTTTCCGCATCCTTCATGAACCGTTCGTCACACTGATGGAGCTTTTTCCCCATGCTCTTCCGTTCCTCTCCGTGAAGATAGATCGCACGAAGCATTTTCATAAGCTCTCTGCGGTCTCCCTCAGCCAGAATTTCCTTGCAGCGCTCCTTCCGCACATTCTCGTTTTCGATCCACTCCATACGCTCCCCCGTCACGGTGCGGATCAGCTCGTAAATCTCCTCCGCAGACAAAATCCGTCTCATTTTGGACGTGAGCACTTCACTCCCCGTGGGAACAAAAATGGTGGAATTGCTCTCCCCCACGGGCTTCAGTACATAGTATTCCACATCCCCCCCGTGCATATCCCTGACGGTAATATCCGTAATCCGACAAATCCCTTCTGTGCCGTAGATAACCATATCGTTGATGTTGTGCATTTCACTCACCTCGCCTGTTCCGAAAAAAATAAAAAAAACGTGCTGTCTGCTGCAACAGGACTTACGTCCGCCCGAAACAGCGAAGGATTCCCCTGCCGTTTCAGAACTTATCAGACTACACGTTGAGTTGCTATATTATATCACACAGAAAATTTTTATGTAATAGGCGGATTGACCGAATTTTATCTTTTTTTCGCTCTCTACATGGAGCATTTTTCTTGTTTCCGCTTTGGAACCCCTCCTTTTTTTGAAAAATGCATCGAAACAGATTGACATTTCACGAAAAAAGTAGTGTAGTAACATTAGAAATAATGATTCAAAAGGAGTTTTTCCCATGAAAAAAATTCATCGCAGCCATCGACAGTCTCCCCATGCTTGCAAAGCTCATCCTTGCCATCCCCGCCCTTGACATTATTTGGGTAATCTACCGAATCTGCCGCAGCCTTGACAAGGGAAATATGATCGGCGTTGTCATTGCCATCGCAGCAATCATCATCGGTCTCCCCTGGCTCTGGCTCATCGACCTCCTCTGCCTTATTTTCATGGGCAAGGTATGGTGGCTTGACTGACACAAGTACATAAAAAATACCCGCAGACAATGGTGCGTACTCTTAAGGAGAATATCTTATTCACTGACAAAAACGCCGGAGAACACTTGCATTCTCCGGCGTTTTAACTATTTTGCAGTATTATCTTTGCTTTCAGCAACATTTTTTTCTTTGATTTGAACACCAAATTCGGGGAAACAAAGAAGAAAGTAATCACACGCGTCGCAGCAGCACTCAAAACCTTGCCCGCCATTTCCAAGGCAAACAGCAGAGTTTCCCGGCGTAAGCTCAACACCGGTAATGTCTATGATCTTTTCTTGAACGTTCTTGTTCATATATCCCCCATCAGCATATAAAAAAGGTGCGCAACCGAAGCCACGCACCGAAAAACGCGAACTCCAAGTTGTCGCCAAACGAACTTATACGCCGATAGATATTTGCATACTATCAAACGGGAGCCGCATTTTTACCAAATGGATTCGTTTAATAGTATGACGAAAAACGGTATAGTTATCCCCTAAAGAAAAACATACCTATCAGCGCGGTTATTAAGTTCGTTTGGCACAGCTATTATATCACAAATTTTCGGATTTGTAAATGATTTTATGAAATTACCTTCCGAGAGGCATAAAAAGACTCCCCTGTATGGAACAAGGGAGTCTTTTTATGTTTATCTGTGACTTATCAATTCGTCTGACAAGCACTGCATTTGCGGGATTTTTTATTGTAGAAAGTCAAATCATGAATCAGTAAACTGATTTTCGGAGGAGAATCCGCCGAAAATCCACCTTACTTCTTCACTTTTCACTCAACAACGGGAGCTGCCCAGCCGTACTTCACGGGCTTGGAGCCTGCGCCGCAAACGTATTCCGCTGCGTTGCAAAGGAGCTTCT
>JAZQUQ010000315.1:0-3962 GCA_045631365.1 Eubacteriales bacterium
TGAACAAAGGGGCGTCTTACGAGGAAATGACCAATCTTTCCGCGGCATTCCTTCAGAAGCTCCGTGAGAATGCGGAGTACCGACTGCCGAAAATCGAGCAGAAGCTGGTCTCTAAAGAGGATGGAACGGTCAAGTATCTCATGTCTCTGGTAGACGGGGAATGCGTGGAAAGCGTTTTCATGCGGTACGAGCACGGAAACACCCTCTGTATCTCCTCTCAGGCGGGGTGCAGAATGGGATGCAAGTTCTGCGCTTCCACTCTGAACGGTCGGGTCAGAAATCTGACCCCTTCCGAGATTCTCGGACAGGTGGCGGCGGCTTCCCACGATACGGGAGAGCGTGTGGACGGCATCGTTATGATGGGAATCGGTGAACCCTTAGACAACTACGACAACGTGATCCGCTTCCTTCGCTTGGTTTCCGACGAAAAGGGGCTGGGGATCGGACTTCGTCATATTTCACTCTCCACTTGCGGCGTGGTTCCCGGGATTTATGCTCTCGCCAAAGAGGGACTTCCCGTAACCTTGTCCGTATCGCTCCATGCGTCAAAGGACGAGGTGCGATCGGAGCTGATGCCCATCAATCGGAAGTATCCCATTGCGGAGCTTCTCTGTGCCTGCCGCCATTATTTCGACGAAACGGGACGGAGAGTGTCCTTTGAATACACCCTGATCGAAGGGAAGAACGACGGGGAAGCCGATGCGGTTTCCTTGGCAAAGGTGATCAAGAACGGAATGCGATGCCCTTGCCACGTAAATCTGATTATGCTCAACGAGGTGAAGGAAACAGGCCTTCGTTCGGCGGGCAGACGGAATGCGCTCCGCTTTGCAGAGGTGCTGAAGAAGAACGGTGTCAACGCCACCGTAAGACGAAAGCTGGGCGGAGATATCGAAGCATCCTGTGGTCAGCTCCGTTTGAGAGCCAAAGGAAACGGCAATTGAGTGCAAAAATATTCAGAAAATAGACATAAAAACACTACAAAAATGTAGTATAATGAATCCGATAAGGGTCAGGCAAAATGCTTGTCCCACAAGGACTTTTGAGAAGGTTTACGGAAAACATAGAAATTCATGAGGGAGACACATATGTTTTTTTACGGCAGTACGGATGTCGGAATGAGACGGGCCGTGAATCAGGATAATTTTATCATAAAAAAATATTCGGACGATGTCATCATGGCGGTGGTATGCGACGGAATGGGCGGTGCTGCAGGGGGAAGTGTTGCGAGCTCTGCGGCGGCTGCGGCATTCTGCAGAGAGCTTGATTCCGCGGAGGCATCCTACCCTCTGTTTGCGGGACTTGAGGAGAGTGCTCTTGAGCATATTCTCGTTAGTGCTGCAGAGGAGGCAAACCACACGGTGTACAAAATGGCAAAGCACGACGAATCCCTGAACGGAATGGGGACAACCCTTGTGGGCTGCATTGTGCTGCCGGGAAAAATCTGCACCGTCAACGTGGGTGACAGCAGAATGTATCTGGATACGGGAAAGGGAATGTTTCAGGTAACGAAGGACCATTCCTACGTACAGTATCTGGTGGACATGGGCAAGATGTCCAAGGAGGAAGCGAAGGCCTCCAAGAAGAAAAATATTATTACAAGAGCCGTTGGAACGGAGCGTACCGTGGACGTTGACTTTTTTGTGACGGAGTATGACAACTTCGCCGCCATGCTCCTTTGCTCCGACGGATTGACCAATCATGTGGACGAAGGGGAGCTGGAGGCTCTTCTTCGGGAAGCCTGCTCTATGGAAGGCATACAGGGAGCTTGTGAAAAAATGATCTCCTGTGCCAACGAACGGGGCGGTACGGACAATATCACCGCTGTGGCTGTTGCGGTAGCAAAGAGCGAATAATCGATCATGTCTCAAGGACAAACGGCAGAAAGTTTTTTTGTCCCTATCATATGAAGAGAAAGGTATTGTCATATTTATGATTAATATATACGCAAAATATGTGGGCAGAGTCTTTGATAACCGTTATCGGATCGAGCAGGTTATCGGAATCGGCGGCATGGCGGTTGTGTTCAAAGCCACAGACCTGCTGATGCGGCGTGTGGTTGCCGTCAAGATTCTGAAGGATGAAATATCCACGGACGAGCAGTCCGTAAAACGGTTCAGCAACGAATCAAAGGCCATTGCCATGCTCTCTCACCCCAATATTGTCAATATTTACGACGTGTCCGTGAGAGCCAACATCAAATATATCGTCATGGAATTTGTGGAAGGCATTACGCTGAAAAACTATATGCAGCGGCGTGAGGTTCTCAACTTCCGTGAAATGATCAGCTATACCATGCAGATTCTCCGTGCGCTGGATCATGCTCATAAGAAGGGGATCGTTCACAGGGATATCAAACCCCAGAACATTATGCTCCTCAAAAACGGTGTGATCAAGGTGATGGATTTCGGTATCGCCAAATTGCCCAACGCCGATACCATTACCATGACAGACAAAGCCATCGGCACGGTTTATTATATCAGCCCCGAACAGGTAGAGGGAAGCGAAATCGACGCAAGAAGCGATATTTACTCCCTTGGTGCCATGATGTACGAAATGGCAACGGGACAGCTTCCCTTCGTAGCGGAAACGCCCGTATCCGTTGCCCTGATGCAGGTGAACGACACGGCGGTTCCTCCGAGAGCAATCAATCCGAAAATTCCCGTTGGTCTTGAGCAGATCATCACCCGCGCCATGGAAAAGGACCCTGAGGAACGGTATCAGAGTGCGGCGGAAATGCTCTCTCATCTGCAGAAGCTGAAGGAAAATCCCAAGCTCATGTTCAAGGAGAGCAAGGCAAGCAAAAAAAGAAGCGAAAAGAAGGCGCAGAAGCCCCGTCGTGCGGTCAGCCGTTCCATGTTTCCCATTATTCTGGGCGTAACGACGGCAGTTCTCCTCGTTGCGGGCGTCAGCGGCTACTATATTATCAACGAGCTTTTTTTCAATAGTTCTGCCAAAAGTTACGAGACCATTGAAGTGGCAAATTTCGTGGGGGCTTCTTATACGGAAGATTTGGCGAAGTGGTTTGAGGAAAGTGAGTATTACTCCCTTTTGAATATCGAGTACGCATACGACGATACGGTTCCGAACGGAAAGATTATGATTCAGGAACCCGAAGCGGGGGAGAAGAAAAAGGTTCTTGCGGGCAAACAGCGCTGTGAAATCGGACTGACCATCAGTATGGGTGAGAAAACCCTGGTTCTTGACGACTACACCGTCAGGGACTACCGCGAGGTAAAGGCAGAGCTGCAGAAGCTGGACCTTATTGTGAAAGTAGTGGACGTATACAGCAACGTATACGAAATCGGCTCCGTGATCAAAACCGTTCCCGCCGCAGGGACCGTGATGAAGATCAACGACGTGGTAGAGGTTTACGTGAGCCACGGGAGCAATGTGGGCACCGCCATGGTTCCCAATTTTGTGGGTCTGACGGAGGCGGAGGCGCTTACCACCATCCAAGGCAATGAGCTGAAAATCGGCAATGTTGTCTATGTGAAAAGTGAGCAGCCCATGGGGACTGTGGTGAAACAGAGCGTTCCCGCATGGGATGAGCTTCCCTACTATACTGCCATTGACTTTGAAATCAGCGGAGGCAAGGATTACGACGGTGACGGCTCCATGCCCGAGAAGCCACAGGAGACCGATGCATCTGAGGAGACCGATGCACCCGAGGAAACCGACGCGGCGGAAGAGACAGAGGCTCTCGCGGTCGGAGAAGAAAATTTGACAGAGAATAACACAGATACGGACTTCTTTGGTTAAAGGAGGGACTTTGCCATACAAGGTATTATAACGAGAGGTGTGGGCGGGCTTTACGGAGTCCGCCTCAATCATAAAGACTGCGATGGTGCAGAGGGCGAGCTTCTCTGCCGTGCAAGAGGTATTTTCCGTCTGGAGGGGATCACCCCTCTGATGGGAGACAGCGTGGAAATCTCCCGCGATACGGAGAGAGAGCTAAGTCGGAT
>JAZQUQ010000316.1:0-4178 GCA_045631365.1 Eubacteriales bacterium
TCTTGGAGCCGTTGAGGACGGAATGCTCGATGATGTGGGGCACACCGGTGTCGTTCTCCACAGGGGTACGGAATGCCGCGCAGAACATTTTGTTTTCGTCGTCGTTGGACATGACGCACACGCGCGCACCCGACTTCTTGTGGCGGAGAACCATACCTGCGGTTTTGATGTCGTCAAGGTATTCTTCATATTCCAGGACATAAGCGGGATTGGGTGCCAGCTCGGCGTAGTTTTTGATATTCTTTGCCATAGGATCGATCCTTTCGTTGGGGGATTGTTGTGTTTATCTTTCTACCTTCTATTATGACAGTTTTCCGTTGTTTTGTCAAGCCAAAAGGGAAATTCTTCACGGAATAATAATATTTAGGAAAGGTTTCCCGCGGAAAATCTCTCTTGACAAACGGCGGGACTTGCCTTACAATATTATTTGACGAGATATCCCTCTTTCCAAACGTAGACCGTGTCAGCCCGTTTGCTTGGGCTGGGGCGGTTCCGCAGAATCAGGGAAAGACGGATTGTGACGGTGCAGTCATACGGGATTTCATCCCCGTCGCATAAGGTTCGCTCGCCGTTTTCGTCCGTTACGGTGCATTCCGTATCCGCCCGATACAGGATTTTCGGGTTTTCGGCGGAAAGCTCCGTGCAGTAGGCGATAATCTCGTTTTTTAGGGTATCGTAGAAACCGTTCATCCGCTGAATTGCCCGAATTTCCTTTTTGACCCCGTGGTCAGCGGGAACAAACTCGGGATAGCGGATGAGATAATGGCGGTCCGATACGCAGATTTTCTTATAAAACATGGTATTCCTTTCAATCTTCGATAAATGGCAGGTAGCAGTATGCGGAACAACACAACGCCCCTTGCGGATCGGTGTCGCCCCAAGAGCTTTGACGATATGGTGGGGCAAAGTCACCTTTGCGGCAAAAACGGTATCCTCCGTCGGATCATGAATCGGGGGCTGATCCCGTCCATGATCTTCTTCGGCCCTCCCGGTACAGGAAAAACCACCGCGGCGGAGATCATTTCGGCGGAATCGGGCATGACACTCCATCGTCTGAACGCCACCAATGCCACCCTTTCCGATGTGAAGGATGTGGTGAAGGACACCTCAACCATGATGGGCATCGGCGGAGTGCTTTTGTATCTGGATGAAATCCAGTATTTCAACAAAAAACAGCAGCAGTCTCTTCTTGAATACATTGAGGACGGCAGAATCACCCTTATTGCGTCCACTACGGAAAATCCTTACTACTATATATATGACGCCCTCCTTTCAAGATGCTCGGTTTTTGAGTTCAAGCACGTTGCAAACGAGGAGATCGTCCGCCGTTTGCTGGCGGTGGCCGAGAAGGAGTTTCCCGAGATCCGTTTGTCTTCCGAGACAGCCCGGGAGATCGCTTATTCCTCGGGCGGGGACGTCCGTCGGTCTCTTACCATGCTGGAGGTGGCGGCGGGGCTTTACGAAGAAGGGGAGGATGGGGAGAAATTCATCCCCACCGAGGTGATCCGTTCCCTGACCCCCTCCGTTTCCCAAAGCAGCTTTGACCGTGACGGGGACGTGCATTACGATCTCCTGTCCTGTCTGCAGAAATCCATCCGCGGCTCCGATCCCGATGCTGCGGTGTTCTATCTTGCCAGACTCCTTGAGGGGGGAGACCTTATTTCCCCCTGCCGCAGACTGATGGTGATCGCAAGCGAAGATATCGGTGCGGCTTATCCCATGGCGGCGGTTATCGTCCGTGCCTGCGTGGAGAGCGCAAGGGAACTGGGGCTTCCCGAGGCGAGGATTCCCCTTGCCAACGCTGCCGTGATGCTTGCTACCGCACCCAAATCCAATACGGCATATGCGGCAATGAACGCAGCCATGGAGGATATCGGAAAAGGCTTCGGAGCCAATATTCCCGAACACCTCCGCAGTCCTCTGTTTAAGGGGTACAAGTATCCTCATGAATACCCCGACAATTATGTTCCCCAGCAGTATCTCCCCGACGATCTCAGGGGGAAGGAATATTACCGCTACGGAAACAACAAAACGGAGCAGGCGGCAAAGGCATATTGGGAGAAGATTAAAGTCAAATGAATTACATCAGAGCTGTAGAAATCGACACGGACGCATTGGCGGGGACGTACCTAAATGACCTGCCCGTGCTGCGGAATTTCAGCCGATTGAAGGAAAAACGCATAGATCTTACCTCCCCTGTGACGTTTTTTGTTGGGGAAAACGGAAGCGGAAAATCCACCCTGATCGAAGCCATTGCGGTGGCTGCAGGGTTTAACCCCGAGGGGGGAAGCAGGAATTTCAGCTTTCACACACGGGAGAGCCATTCCACTCTCTGGAAGCATACGACTCTTATAAAAAATCCCGTGGGGAAGTGGAAGGACGGGTATTTCCTCCGTGCAGAGAGTTATTATAACGTGGCGACGAATATTGAGGAGCTTGACCTGGCGCCCGCATTGTCTCCTAAGGTCATTGAGTCCTACGGCGGTCGGTCGCTCCACGAAATGTCCCATGGGGAGAGCTTTTTCGCACTCCTTCGGGAGAGGCTTTTGGGAAACGGGCTGTATATTTTCGACGAACCGGAGGCGGCGCTGTCTCCGTCGAGAATTCTTGCCATGATGTCCGTGATGAAGAAGCTGGAAAGGAAGAACTCCCAGTTTATTATCTCTACCCACTCGCCCATTCTGACGGCGTATCCCGGTGCTGTGATTTATGAGATTACGGAGGATGGGATTGAACGAAGAGATTGGCGGATGACGGAGAATTATCTGCTGACAAAGGGCTTTCTCGGCAATCCGGAGGCGGTTTTTGGAGAATTATTTGAGGAAAATTGAAAAAGTTTTTAAAAACCTCTTGACAAATGGGGAGAAGTGTAGTATAATACCCGTGTTGTTGAACCAAAGACAGCAGGTTACAGTAAAAGCGCAAGCCACCCTGCCGAGGAGAGACCTTATCAATTATATTATGATAATTATAAGTCTTTTTTCGCGCGGATTGTGTGAAGAAAGACTTTTTTGTTTCCTGTATAACCTAAAAAGGAGGATATACAAATGCCCAGCGAGAAAATTTTAGAGCAGAAGAAAGCTATAGTAGAAGACCTTGCCGAAAAGTTTGGCCGTGCTGCTTCCGCAGTTCTGGTTAAGTACGAAGGTATCACTGTTGAACAGGATACAGCTCTTCGTGCGGCTCTTCGTGCAGCAGGCATCGAATATACTGTTATTAAGAACACCCTGATCGGTAAGGCTTGTGACAAGGCAGGCTTCGAAGGCCTCAAGTCCGAGCTCGAAGGCATGAACGCTATGGCGATCAGCTTCGACGATCCCATCGCTCCCGCTAAGATCCTGAAGGAATATGCTGAAAAGATCGAATCTTTCGAACTTCGCGGCGGTATTCTTGACGGTGCTGTTATCGACAAGAACACAGTTAAGGAACTCGCAGACATCCCCCCGAGAGAAGTCCTCATCGGAAAGCTGCTTGGCAGCATCCAGGGTCCCCTCTACGGTCTTGCTTGCGGTCTCCAGGCTATCGTCGACAAGAACGGCGGCGCACCTGCTGAAGAAGCAGCTGCTGAATAATTCGGTTTCATACCGACAACAGGCATCCTAAATGCCTGAAACAATAAATAAACAAAAAATACTTCAAATAACGGAGGATAATTAAAATGGCAACAGAAAAGACAACTCAGATTCTTGATGCAATCAAGGCTCTTACCATTCTCGAACTCGCAGACCTCGTAAAGGCTATCGAAGAAGAATTCGGCGTATCCGCAGCTCCCGTAGCAGTAGCTGGCGGCGCAGTAGCAGCAGCTCCCGCAGCTGAAGAAAAGACTGAATTCGACGTAATCCTCGCTAACTTCGGTGCTAAGAAGCTCGACGTTATCAAGGTTGTTCGTGAGATCACCGGTCTCGGCCTTAAGGAAGCTAAGGAAATGGTTGAAGGCGCTCCCAAGACTCTCAAGGAAGGCGCTTCCAAGGAAGACGCTGAGGCTCTCAAGGCTAAGCTCGAGGCTGCAGGCGCAACTGTTGAGATCAAGTAATTTAAACTTGACTATAAAAGACGCTCGTGGAAACACGGGCGTTTTTTGTTTGACAACTATATAAGGCTCTATGTCAATAGTTGGGGTAAAGAAAAACTGAAAAAATAAAGATAACTGAAAACGAAATTAGAAAAAGAAGTCGGAT
>JAZQUQ010000317.1:0-3141 GCA_045631365.1 Eubacteriales bacterium
GATCGCGGAAATTGATACGCTTACCTTTCAGGCAGATGCTCTTCGGCAGGAGGCAGATCGCCTGACTGTCCTCATCGAACAGATTTCCGATGAAAAGGCAGGGGAATCTGCCCTTGTCCTCCAGTACACCGAGCGTATTCAGCAAATTCAAGAGACACTCAGCGAAACGGAAAAAACACTTTCCGAAACGGAAACCATGCTTGAGAACTTCAAAAAACTGGTGAGCGGCAATCACGGCTACTATTCCGAAAAGATTGCGGAGCTGTATCAGGTTCTCAGCACAGAAATGCCCATGCGAACCGTTGTGGATGATAAAGATACCGAGGATGAATCGGATGACGAAACATCCACCCAACCGGCAAAGGTGGCGTTCTATTATAGGGATTTGTCCACGGGATACACCATAGCTCATAACGAGCAGGAGGTTCTCTACAGTGCCAGCCTGATCAAGGCACCGTATATCTACTGCCTTTTGCAGGAAGTCGAGCGCTTTGAAGAGAACAAGCGGAATTTCACCGCCGACGGTGAGCCCTTGTATGACGAAGACGGCGAGCCTTTGTTCGAGGGAGAACATCCCAATCTGAACGAGGACGGCAGTATCATCTACCTTCCCGGCGAGGAAAAGTACGACCTTTCCCGAGAATGGGTGTACGACTCGAAGACCATGAAACAGGAGGGCTCGGGAATCATTCAGAATCAGGAAGACGGATTCACCCTGACTTACCGAGAACTTATTGAATATACCTTGCTGCAAAGTGACAACGTGGCGTTTTCCGAGCTTCGGAAGGTGTTTGGGTATGATATCTACTATCAAACGGCATATTCCTTGGGGCTTCAAGGTGTTTCCGCAGGATTTATGAAACTGACCGCTGCGGATTGCGGAAAATTCATGGAAGAGATCTACCGTTATTTTGAGACGGAATCCGAACTTGCCCTTTTCATGAAGGATTGCATGGTTCGTTCTACCCACACGGTGATGATTGTGAATGCTCTCTGGGGAACAACGGTTGCCCACAAGTACGGCTGGGACAAAGAGGCATACCACGATATGGCGATTGTCTATGACGAGCATCCCTTCGTGCTTGTAATCATGACAGACCTTGACCGAGGCGGCACGGAAGCGAATACCTATATCAACAATGTGACCCGTCTGATCTATAATATACATAAATCCCATTACTCATAAACCGCTGTATCGTTCAAAATAAGAAAAATCACGGGGGATCGCCCATATCGGCGAGAATCTCCGTGATTTTTTTGTCCTGTATGAAATTTGGGGAACAAAATGCGATTTACCGAAGCGGAAAAGGAGAAGGATTATCCTTCTCCGGCTAACATCATCTTAGCCCGAAGAATCGCCGCTTGGGTTTTGCCGTCGGGAATCTCTCCTCTGAGCACCATTTCTACCGCTTCATCCAAGGGGAGGCGGAATACCTCGAGAAATTCGTCCTTGTCAAGATGATTTTCCCCGAAGGTCAGCCCACGCGCCATAAACATATATATTTTTTCTCCCATAATGGCGGGGGATCCGTAGTAAAGCCCCATATCAATGAGGGTGTCGGGGACAGCACCCGTTTCTTCCCGCAGTTCCCGAAGGGCGGCTTCCGTGGGGTCTTCGTCCGCGCTGTCTAACTTTCCTGCGGGGATTTCAATTAAGGTTTCCCCCACGGCATAGCGATACTGCCGTTCCAGAAGGACCTCGCTCTCGTCCGTGATGGGGACTACACAGACCGCACCCACGTGCTTGATGATCTCCCGCACGCTCTCGCCCCCGTCGGGGAGGGTGACGATATCACGGTAGAGGTGAACTACCTTTCCGTCAAAAATAAGCTCCGATTCTTTTGTTCGTTCCATCAGTTCCATGGTGTACCGTTCCTTTGTGTGTGTTGGTAGTATTATTATAGCACATTCCTTCCGCGTTTTGCAAGGCGGAACGGATAATACACACGTAATTCTTTCAATTTAACCGTAGGGGAGGGGTTCCCCCTCCCGCCATGATCCGATCCATTTTCCGGACGGGAGGGGAGACCCATCCCCTACAAAAGAATTGCATATTATCAGAACTGATACATATCCTTGCCCATGCGTTCTTTTTCTTCGGTGAAAATCTGACCGTCGTCCATTTTCAGCACACGGTCTGCCCGTTCTGCGATGCTGAGGTCGTGGGTGACGACGATGACGGTGCGATTTTCTTCCTTGCACAGGGTCATGAACAGGTCTACCACCTCTTCCGAAGAGGCTTTGTCAAGGTTTCCCGTGGGTTCGTCCGCAAAGACGATCTGCGGCCGTCCCACAAGAGCGCGGGCGATGGCAACACGCTGCTGCTCGCCTCCCGACAGCTCCGAGGGAAGGTGGGACAGCTTGTCCGCAATCTTCAGCTTTTCGCACAGATACATCATGTAATCCCTATCGAATTCGGAAACGCCGTAAATGGAGGGGATCATGATGTTTTCTTTTGCGGTCAGCACGGGGAGGAGGGCAAAATTCTGGAAAATAAACCCGAAGTTTGCCGCACGGTAATCGGTGAGCTTCTCACGGGAAAGGGCGTAGAGATTGGTCATCTCTCCCTTGACGTCACGGACACGGACTTCGCCGCCGCTGGGATCGTCAATGCCGCCGCACAGATGCAGGAACGTGCTTTTCCCCGATCCCGACGCTCCCACGATGGCGGTAAACTCATGGTTGTACAGCTCCACGGATACACGGTTGACCGCATAGATCCACCGTTCTCCTTGCAGATAGGTTTTCATTAAATCAACGGTTTTCAGAACAACTTCCTTTGCCATGAAACGACCTCCTGTCGGTTAAATCATGTATGGTTATATCTTATATTTTGTATTAGCGTTAAAAGTTTTTGAAAGAAAGGGGGGGCGGTGCCTTTGGCAAGCCAAAGGGGAAGGAAAACTTTTCTCAAAAAGTTTTCTTTCCCCCACAAAACACCCCTTTACAATTCTGCGCTGCCCTTCAGAGTCTGGGCGATGTTTTCTTTGAGAATCTGCCGTGTGGGGAGAACGGTTCCAAGGATAGCGGTGAGGAGCGCCAGTCCGTGGAGAGGAAGGGTACCGAGGAGGAGGAGTCCCGTCATGGTGCAGTAGGTGAAGTCGGATCGTAGCCATGTCGTTCTGTGAGCCAAGGAGTGGG
>JAZQUQ010000318.1:0-13575 GCA_045631365.1 Eubacteriales bacterium
CCCCGTGCGGCAGTGCTGATCGCAGAAACCACGGGCGTAACGCTGGATGAAGTAACAAAATCCGGCGGCGGCTCATGGATCGTCACCAAACGGAACGGGTGACAGAACGTGTCTGACACCTTCGCCATCGTATATTTCGTATAAAAGTTTTTGAAAAGATAGGGGTTTGGGGGAAGAGAAACTTTTCTCAAAAAGGTTCTCTTCCCCCAAGACAGAAATACAATGCACAAGAAAATTATCATCATCGGAGGCGGTCCCGCAGGTCTTGCAGCCGCCTGTGAAGCGGTCGAGGCAGGGGTCTCCCCCTCCGATCTTCTGATTCTTGAACGGGACAGCGAGCCCGGCGGAATTCTGAATCAATGCATCCACGCAGGCTTCGGTCTCCATCGGTTCGGAGAAGAACTGACAGGCCCCGAGTATGCGGGACGGTATATCGAAAAATCCAAAGAACTGAACATTCCCATTGCGGTCAACTGCATGGTGCTTTCTCTGACGGAAGACAAAAAAATCACCTTCGTTTCCCCCGAATACGGTTATACCGAGGCGTCTGCCGATGCGATCATCCTTGCCATGGGCTGCCGAGAACGGACAAGGGGGGCGCTGAACATCCCCGGAAGCCGCCCGTCAGGAATTTTCTCCGCGGGAACCGCACAGAGATACATGAACGTGGAAGGATATCTTCCCGGCAAACGGGTTGTTATCCTCGGCTCGGGGGATATCGGGCTGATCATGGCGCGCCGCATGACCTTGGAAGGAGCAAAAGTCCTTGCGGTCTGCGAGCTCATGCCCTATTCGGGAGGTCTCGCGCGAAACATCGTTCAATGCCTCGATGACTTCGGTATTCCCCTCCGCCTCTCCCACACGGTTACGGAAATCAAGGGTCGGGACAGAGTGGAAGGCATCACCATCGCCAAGGTGGACGAAGCAAACGGCAGACGCCCCATCCCCGGCACGGAAGAGTTCATCGAATGCGACACCCTCCTTCTGTCCGTGGGTCTGATCCCCGAAAACGAGCTGACAAGAGGGGCAAATATCCCCCTTGATCCCATGACCAACGGTGCCGCGGTCAACCAGTTCCGCGAAACCGCCGCGGAAGGAATTTACGCCTGCGGCAACGTCCTTCACGTTCACGATCTGGTAGACTACGTTTCCGAGGAATCCGCCATTGCGGGACGTTCGGCGGCAGAACAGGTTCTGGGAAAGAGAAAAGACGTACAGAAAGAGATCACCTTGAAAACGGGATTCGGCGTCCGTTACACCGTTCCTCAGCAGATCGCTCTTGCGGAAAACGGTGACTCCGTCCGCATTTTCTTCCGCGTCACCGACGTGTTCAAGAAAGTCCGTTTCACCGTTGCGGATGACAAGGGAAACATCCTCGTAAAAAAGACCAAAAGCGCCGCAGCTCCCGGAGAAATGGAGTCCTTGGAGCTTTCCCCTGAGGTTCTTGCTTCCATTGCAGGCTCCGACGTGCAGACAATCACCGTTTCTTTGGAAACGTTGGCGTGAAAGAGGTATCTACATGAACAAAATCATCAATCTCACCTGTGTGGTCTGCCCCGCGGGCTGCAGAATGACCGCAGAGCTTGACGAAAACGGCAATGTGATTTCCGTTGAAGGAAACACCTGCCCCCGCGGAAAATCCTATGCCCAAAGCGAGATCACCCATCCCGTCCGCACCCTGACCTCCACCGTCACGGTACGGGTGGGCGAAAACAAAACGGCTATGCTCCCCGTGCGGACGTCAAAACCCATCCCCAAGGAGTCCATGTTTGATGCCATGGCGGTGATCCGCACCTTCCAACACAACGCCCCCGTCAAAATGGGCGACATTCTGATCAAAGACTTCGTTGAAGAAGGCACCCATCTCATCGCCTGCAAAACCGTTCAGTAATACAGATTAAAAAGGGATTTGATACACCAATGAGCGTACAAATGGAATTTATCGCGCGGATGCACAGCGATTTTCACACAAAATTCGGCATCCCCCGTCAAAGCGGTCTGGTGGAGGAAGTGCATTCCACCATCGTGTTTGAACCGCCCTATCGGAATCCCGATACCCTCCGCGGCATTGAGGGATTCAGCCATCTGTGGATCATCTGGCAGTTTTCCGAGGCCGTCCGAAAGGATTGGTCTCCGACCGTCCGTCCTCCCCGTCTCGGAGGAAACACGAGAGTAGGCGTTTTTGCCACCCGTTCCCCCTTCCGCCCCAACTCTATGGGACTGAGCTGCGTGCGTCTCCTCCGCACGGAAAAAACAGCGGATCACGGGACCGTTCTTGTGGTGGCAGGAGCAGATCTTATGGACGGAACACCGATTTTTGACATCAAGCCCTACGTTCCTTATGCCGACTGTCAGCCCGATGCGGTAGGCGGCTATACGGAAACCGTGGGGGATTTCCTGCTGAATGTAGAATTTTCTCCCCATCTTCTCGAACTTCTCCCCGAAAACCGTCGTGCGGCGGCGCTGAGTGTGCTGTCCCACGACCCCCGTCCCTCCTATCAGAACGACCCCACCCGAATCTACGGTCTTCCCTTTGCAGGGATGGATATTCAGTTCACCGTAGACGGGGATACCCTTACCGTACGTGACGTACTTCCCTATGCAGCAAACGAAAAGGAGAAGGATACCGATGAAACAGTATAACGTGACGGGAATGAGCTGTGCGGCGTGCAGTGCCCGTGTGGAAAAGGCAGTCCGCAAGGTGAACGGTGTTACCTCCTGTTCGGTCAGCCTTCTCACCAATTCCATGGGAGTTGAGGGAACCGCTTCGGAGAACGAGATTATCAAGGCGGTACAGCAGGCGGGCTACGGCGCTTCCGTGAAAGGCGGCGCATCCCAAGCCCCCGCCGACGATCCCCTTGCCGACCGCGAGACTCCCATTCTCATAAAAAGGCTGATCTCGTCTCTCCTTTTTTTAGCGCTTCTCATGTACGTTTCCATGGGACACGTCATGTGGGGCTGGCCCATGCCGAGCTTTTTCCAAAACAATCCCGTGGCAATCGGGCTGGCTGAACTTCTTCTTTCCGCTGCCGTCATGATCATCAACGGAAAATTCTTCACAAGCGGCTTCAAAAGCCTGTGGAATCGCGCACCCAATATGGATACCCTTGTGGCACTCGGCTCCTCCGCCTCCTTCGGCTACAGCGTGTACGTCCTGTTCGCTATGACAGCAGTTCACGGGGAAGCCTTGCATCACCGTATGCACGAATTCTACTTTGAATCTGCCGCCATGATCCTTTCGCTGATCACGGTAGGAAAGCTCCTGGAAGCCCGTGCCAAGGGAAAAACCACCGACGCCCTGCGAGGATTGATTCAGCTCGCCCCCAAAACGGCGGTGGTTCTCCGCGACGACACGGAAACGGAAATTCCCGCCGAGCAGATCAAAAAAGGAGACGTCTTCCTTGTCCGTCCCGGGGAGAGCATTCCCGCAGACGGCGTGGTTCTGGAAGGGGAAAGTGCCGTCAACGAATCTGCCCTGACCGGAGAGAGCATCCCCGCAGACAAAACCGTGGGGGACAGCGTTTCCGCGGCAACGGTAAATCAATCGGGCTTCCTCAAGTGCGAGGCAACGCGGGTTGGCGAAGACACCACCCTCAGTCAGATCATCAAAACGGTCAGCGATGCGGCTGCCACCAAAGCTCCCATCGCCAAAGCAGCAGACAAGGTTTCGGGGATTTTCGTCCCCGTTGTCATCTCCGTCGCTCTTCTTACCGCTGTCGTGTGGCTGATTCTCGGTGAATCCGTGGGATTTGCCGTCGCACGTGGAATCTCCGTTCTTGTGATCAGCTGCCCCTGTGCCTTGGGACTTGCCACCCCCGTTGCCATTATGGTGGGGAACGGCGTAGGAGCAAAAAACGGAATCCTCTTCAAAACCGCCGTCTCCCTTGAGGAAACGGGGAAAATACAAATCGTTGCTTTGGACAAAACGGGAACCATCACCAAGGGAGAGCCATCCGTCACCGATCTTGTCCCCGCCGACGGGATTACAGAACGGGAGCTTTTAACCCTTGCCGCTTCTCTTGAAAAGAAAAGTGAGCATCCCCTTGCCCGTGCCATCCTTGCCGAAGCCGAAAAAAGAGAGATTGCTCCCCTTGATACCGCCGAATTCACGGTTCTCCCCGGAAACGGACTTACGGCTGAAATCGACGGTGTCCTCTGCACAGGAGGAAACCTCACCTTTACGGAAAAAACGACTATTATTGATGACGCAGCAAAAACAATCGCCGAAAAGCTTTCGGAAGAAGGAAAAACGCCCTTGTTCTTCACTCAAAACGGACGTTTGGCGGGCTTGATTGCCGTGGCGGACACCGTGAAGGAAGACAGTCCCCAAGCCATCCGAGAACTGCGGAACATGGGAATCCGCGTAATCATGCTGACGGGGGACAACGAAAAAACCGCCCGTGCCATCGGAACCATGGTGGGCGTGGATGAAGTCATCGCAGGGGTACTCCCCGACGAGAAGGAGCGTGTGATCCGTTCTCTCAAGGAAAGCGGAAAGGTCGCCATGGTGGGAGACGGAATCAACGATGCTCCGGCACTGACGCGGGCAGATATGGGTATCGCCATCGGTGCGGGAACGGATATCGCCATTGACGCCGCCGACGTGGTGCTGATGAAAAACAGTCTTTCCGATGTACCCGCCGCCATTCGCCTGAGCCGTGCCGCCCTTCGGAATATCCACGAAAACCTGTTTTGGGCGTTCCTCTACAACACGGTGGGAATTCCCCTTGCGGCAGGGGTGTTCATCCCCCTGTTCGGATGGGAGCTGAACCCCATGTTCGGTGCGGCTGCCATGAGCCTTTCCAGCTTCTGCGTGGTAACCAACGCCCTGCGGCTGAATTTTGTAAAGATCCACAGCACAAAACGGGACAGAAAGCAAAAAAACACCGCCGAATCCCCCTCCCAAACGGAAGAACGGATCCTGCGGATTGAAGGAATGATGTGCAGCCATTGCGAAGCCTCGGTGAAGGAAGCACTGGAAGCCGTAGCGGGTGTAAAAGAAGCCCATGCGGATCACACAACAGGAGAAGCGGTGGTTCTGGCGGATCCTTCGGTAAAGGAAAAATCCCTGCGGAAAGCCATCGAAAAAGCGGGATACCGTATGGTATAATTCATCAAAACCGTGTGGGGCGGAGTCCTTGACTGTCCCTATGGATCATACCAAACCTAACCGTAGGGACAGGCGTCCTCGACTGTCCCTATAAACCGTAAAAACAGGCGTCCCCGATGTGACGGAACGGAAGTTTACAGAGACAACGATTTGTCTTGTTCCTTCGTTTCGGACAGTCGGGGACGCCTGTCCCTACTTTATTTGCTCGTTTATCCTTTTGCCAACCGTTCTTTCTCAAACTGCATCCGATACAGGTCGTAATACCGTCCCTTCTGCTCGAGAAGGGCTGCGTGGCTTCCCTCCTCCACGATTTTTCCGTGGGAGAGCACGATGATCTTGTCCGCATGCTGGATGGTAGACAAACGATGGGCAACCATCAGCATGGTACCGATGTTCATCATCTTTTCAAGAGAATCCTGAATGAGAAGCTCCGTTTCCGTGTCAATATTGGCGGTAGCTTCGTCGAGAATCATCACCGCCGGTTTATGGACAATGGTTCTCGCAAAGGACAGAAGCTGGCGCTGACCTGCGGAGAAGTTATTTCCCCTGTCGCGCACCTCTTCATCCAATCCATCGGAAAGCTTATTGATAAAATGGTTCGCATTGACGTAACGGCATGCTTCCAGCACGGTCTCGTCGTCCACCCCTTCCAAGCCGAGGAGGATATTGGAACGGATAGTGCCGGAAAACAGGAAAACGTCCTGCAGCATCTGTCCGAAATGGCGTCGGAGGCTGGAGAGCTTAATGGTACGGATATCCCGTCCGTCTACCAGAATCTGCCCCTTCTGAATATCGTAATTCCGACAGAGGAGGCTCAGAATGGTAGTCTTACCCGATCCTGTTGCACCTACAAAAGCGACAGTATCTCCCGCCTTTACGGTAAAGGACACCCCTTTGAGAATCCATTCCTCGGGCTTGTAGGCAAACCATACGTCGCGGAATTCAATGTTCCCCTCAATGGCGTCCAGCTCCACCGCATCGGGAGTGTCGGTTACCTCGGGTTCCATATCGAAAATGGTGAAAATCTTCTCCGCGGAAGCAAAGGCAGACTGAAGCCAGTTGAACTGCTCCGCAAGGTTCTGAATGGGGTTGAAAAATTTGTTGATGTAGGAATAGAAGGTGACAACCAGTCCGCTCGACACCGTCTGACCAAGGAAAGAGATATCCTTGATATGTCCTCTGCCTGCCAGATACAACAGGCACAGCACCGAGGAAATATACAGCATATACACAAGGGGACGGAAAATGCTGAACACGAACATTTCCCCCTGTTTGGACTTGCCGAGGGCTTGATTTTTGCGGTCAAACTCTCCCTTTTTCCATTCCTCGCGGTTGAAAATCTGAATGATCTTCATCCCCGACAGGTTTTCGGAAAGGAAGGTGTTGATATCCGTTGTTCCGTCCTTGACCTTTCGGTACGCCTTACGGGAAAATTTGCGGAATACCACGGTAAACAGCACGATAAAGGGAACAAAGCAAAGAACCATGAGGGTCAGCATATAGTTGAGACACAGCATGGCAACAAGAACACCGATGATGATAAAGCAATTCTTGATCAGGTTGACGATCAGATTGGTAAACATCATGGAAATGGCACCCGTATCGTTGGTTACGCGGGTCACCAGCTTTCCGACGGGGATACCGTGGTGCTGATTATGGGAAAGCTGCTCGATGTGGGCGAACAAATCCTCGCGGATGCTGGAAATGATCTTCTGTCCCGTCCGCTGAAGCACAATAGCCTGCACGTAAGTACAGATCAGCGAAACCACCAGAATGGAGCCGTACACCGCAACCAGTCCGAAAAGCTCCCGCATGGTATCCGATGCCCCGCCCCCTTCGGTTTTGATCACGTCGATGATCTCTCCGAGAAGAATGGGGGATACGATATCGTACGCCACAGAAAACAGCATGACGCAGAGAACAAAGGCAAAACTCTTCCAATAAGGCTTTGCGTAGCGGAGAAGACGGCGGGTAATTTCGCTGTCCTTCATATTCCGATCAAAGCCGATGGCTTCCTTCTGCTTCCGAATGGTCATATAAGCGGCAATGAAAATAACGGACAGAACGCCGAGGACGCCGCCGATTGCAATCAGAGGATAAAACTCAAACATGATCTGCCGCCTCCTTTTCGGTTTCATCATCCAGCCGCTGAAGGTCTACCATATTGCGGTAAGGCTCACAGGAAGCGTACAGCTCCGCGTGAGTTCCCACCGCCACGATGCTTCCGTCGTCGATAAACACAATCTTGTCCATGGATTCAATGGTAGAAATTCGGTGGGCAATGAGGATGGTAGTTCTGCCCTGCCGCAGCTTACGGAGGTTGCCGAGAATTGCCTTTTCCGTCTTCACGTCAACGGCGGAAACCGAGTCGTCTAAAATCAGAATTCCCGCATCCTTCAGCAGTGCGCGGGCAATGGAAATTCTCTGCTTCTGACCGCCCGATACGGTAACCCCTCGCTCCCCGAGGATGGTTTCGTATCCGTCGGCAAATTCTTCAATATTGTCGTGAATATCCGACATCCTTGCCGCTTCCCGAATGGTTTCTCCATCCGCTTCACCCAAAGCGAAAGCGATATTATTGGCAATGGTATCGCTGAACAGGAAGTTATCCTGAGGAACGTAGGCACAGAATTTCCGCACCGTGCGGATGGGAAGGGTGTTGATATCCTGCCCGTCCATGAACACCGTGCCGTCGGGGACGTTGTAGGTTCGGAGAATCAAATCCACCAAGGTGGTCTTACCCGCTCCCGTTTTTCCGATCACACCCACGTTCTCCCCTGCCTTGATGGTAAAGGAAACGTCGGTCAGCGCATCGTATTCTGCCCCCGGATGACGGAAGGTCAGATAGCGGAACTCGATATCCCCTCGGAGGGAAACGGGTTCTCTCACATCGGGACGGTCCACCACGTCGGGTTCTGCCTCCAGCAATTCCCCGATTCGCTTCAGAGAAGCTTTTCCGCGGGAACGCATTTCAATGAGCTGAGAAACCGCCATAACCGGCCAGATGATGGCAGTAAAATATCCGATAAACTCTACCAGCTGTCCCGCGTCAAAGGTTCCGTTCAGCACAAGGTATCCGCCGTAACCCAAAATGACGCAGATCACCGATTCCACAAACAGGGTCACGAGGACGGTCAGCAAGGTCGCTAACTTGGTGTGTGCCACATTGGCGTCCTCGTTCTCCTTGTTGATCTCACGGAAGCCCATCAGCTTCACGGTTTCCTTGACGAAGGCCTTTACCACCGCAATGCCCGAGAAGGTCTCCTGAGAGAAGTCGGAAAGGGACGAAAACGCCGCTTGACGGGCATCCCACCGCTTTTCCAGATGGTGATCCATAACAGCACCGATGGCAAGAAGAAACGCCATGGGAATCATGGAAAACAGGGTCAAAAGAGGGTTCATGGAGAACATTTTGAGGATGGCGAGAATCCCGAGGAACACCGCGTCACAAAACATCAGAACACCCCAGCCGAAGCAATCCTGCACCGTTTCCAGGTCGTTTGTGAACAAGGTCATGAGATTGCCCACCTTGTTGACCTGATAATACTGCTGGGACAAATCCTTGCAGCGGTCAAACATCCGTCCGCGCAGGTCCGTCTCCATCCGAATGGCAGAGCCGCGGAAGCAAACACGCCACAAAAAACGTCCGAACACCATGCAAAGGATGACCACAATCATGGGCAGACAAACCTTGTCCAAGAGATAATCCATATTGAAGGGGACCGAGACACCGTTCTCCGTCACCGCTCCGTCAATCAGCCCGTTGACCACCGAACGGTAAAATTCGGGAATCACAAGCTGCATATAGTCTACCATCACCAAGGCGGCAATTCCGAGGAGAATGGCAGGGAGGTATTTCAGATAATACCGATTGATATGCTTTCCGAAGAGCAAAACATCACCTCATTTTTCTCATATTTATTCTATACATTCTTACAGATTCAGGAACACCAGCGCAGCCGCACCCACGGCAAGTCCCACCCATTGATGTGCCCGCAGCTTTTCACGGCAGAAAATAACGGAATATCCCGTGGTAATCAGAAGTCCGCCTACGGCAATTCCGGGGAAGAACACGCTCTCCGACATGGTAGATTTCATAAGAAGGAGCGTAAACAGGTTCACAAGTCCGCTGCCCAATCCCCCAAGAACGGGGAACAGGAACGACACTCGGTTGATTTCGGACAATCTGCACCGCTTCCCTCTCAAATACATGACCACACAGACAAAGAAGGAGCAAAGACAGCCGAAGAACATCAGCATAGTTCCGTGCCGACCTTCAAACATATTCTGCTGAGTCTTCTGAAGGACGGAGCATCCCGTGTTTCCCACAAGGAGCATGAGGGCGAAAATCACCCATTTCAAGGTCACGGTCCGGCCGTGCGAATCTTTGTCCGGCTTAAAGCAAAGGTACAGCGCTGCCACAATCAGGATTAAGCCGATCACAATATTGACCTCAATGGCAGAACCCCAGAAAAAGAAGCCCCAAATCGCTACCGAAATCAACGACAACTGCTTGACAAAAGCGGTCAGCGACACCGATCCCGTCTGCAGTGCATTGTATAGTCCCAGCATCGCCGTGGTGTAGAACACACCGTAGCCAAGGGAAAACAAAAACACCTTGGGATCAAAGGAAAAATCCGTCAGATAACGAATTCCCCAAAACAAAGACGCGCTGAACGTCACGCAGACATTGTAGGTTGTGGAAACGTTGCTCACCCTCAAATTTTTGCGGGTAAAGGAGGAGCTTCCGATGCTGATCAGCGCCGACGAGAACATTGCGCACAGCAAATAAAGATACGCCGCCATGATAAAATCCCTTCCATACAAGTACATTATCCTGCGTGATTATACCATATTCCGAACGGCGAATCAACTGTTTTCTCGTTTTTTCTGTCTTTTTCCTCTTTGTTGTCAAACACAAGTCATTTCGGATCACAAATTGGTAAAAAAAGCCAATCGGATGGCTTCTGTATTATCCTCGGAATACTCCAATTCTTCAGACAGAATCCGTGCGGCATCCGCAAACATATCCTCATCTGCAGCATTCTCCGTTACAGAAGCAAGAAGCCTTTCGCAGAAAAGACAGAAGCCGAGAGAGGCAAGAAAATCCTCCTCATCCAAAGCCTCTGCACAGTGACGGTAAACAAAATAAGCAAGAGCACGCTCCATCAGCCGATCCTTATTCGAAGAAGCATGGGAGGTATAAACCGAGAAAAACGCCCTGTGTCCTTCTTCCAGATACTCAAGCCCCGAAAGAATCCCTCTCCATTCCTCATCGGACAGAAGCTGCGGTGTCACACCGAACTCCCCGTAAATCCGACCAAGTCTCTCCTCATAGGGAACCGTGCGGTCGGAAAGAATGTCAAAAACCTTATCACGGAGAGGGAGTACATTAAACATCCCCGCCTCGGACTCCTCGAAACCGTCGGCGGAATCACCAATTTCCTCCATACACCCATAATCGTCGGAGGAAAGAATCAAGCGGCAAGCCTCCTCGCACGCCATCCCAAGCCCCACTTCTTTTCCCCGTACCGTTTCATTGTAAAAACGGGGATGCTCACGGCAGATATGGCAAAGGAACCCTTCTCCTAGCTCGGTAATAATGCGACAAAGCCCCTTCTCCGTCAGATGGGGACAGCGTTCTTCCGCATCCAGTCGGAAATGAGGCGATTCCTCCGCGGAAGTGGGGAGAACAACGCTCTCCAAAACGGCTTTTCCGTATCCGTCCGTGCGGGAGTACCGTTCCATGGCATCGGCATCCAGATCGATCTCCCACCCCACACAGCAGGTGTGACGGCACCGATCCGCAATGCAGACAAAATCTTTATAATACTTGGGCGCAAACAGCTTCAAAAAAACACCCCGTTCGTCTGGTTTTCTCTTTATTATAACACAATTCCGCAAAAAATGCAAGAATCCGCACGGCGCGGCGGGGAAACAAAAAAGCCTTTCGTGCGATCTTGGCGCTGCCAAATCGGTCGAAAAGCTATACAAAAAGGATTCTCCAACTATTTCCGTAAACGAGGCGACGGAACCTACACTTTACCGGCAAGCTTTCTAACGTGTCCGTCTTCATCAGACAGAAAAGCTGAAACATCATAGTGGTATTCTTTTGCTATATTAACGGCAAGCAATCGGATCTTTGCAAATTTATCACGGCTGAATAACTCAAACAACTCCTTTGATTTGGACGGCAGATAGTTATGAATCAGCACTTCTCCGATAACTTCTTTTTGAACACATTGTTCGGCTTTTGAAAATATCATTGTTATATTGGTGTAATTTTCTTCTGTAACATCAAGCGTAATCAAGGAGCGTACCGACGTATACAGCTCGTGTAAGTGCTTGTTCACGGCAGAAAGCAGCAAGGAATCAGAAACTTTAACCCGGTATTCGGATATAACGCGCAATCCGTTCTCTGCAAACCAAACATCTTCGGACGATATGGCGTTTTCAAGGAAATCAACCAATTCAACAGAATTGGGATGACGGAAAATTGTTTTTAAGATATACAGTCGGCGGTATTTGTCCTTGTCGTTCAAGTAAGATTTCATAACCTCATACGCCGCATTGTCATTTTTATAGGACAACGCTTCGCACGCGAGAGAAAAATCCTTCATAACGGGAGAAGACAACATTTTACTGAGTTCTTCTACGGAAAGTTCGTAAGGTACACGGGTACCGTATAATATTTCAATTTTCATATATTCACCGCCTTTCTTGCCCACATTGTACCACAAAATCAGGCGGAAGGCAAGAAAAAATGATTTTCCAACGATTCCGATTAACGAGGCTGTGTAAAATCAATCTTTGTCAGAAAACTTACTAAAATATTTTTCAAGTTTTCTCTTTATCAGAGGAGTATATTTCTTATCTAATGCCTTGAATACGAAGTGAGCGATAATTTCTAATATAACAAACAGGGAAAAATATCCGCCGATTGAAATTGCATAGTATTGCCACGGGAAAGAATTTAACAATCCAATTACAAGAAAGATTGCAGGAATAGCTAAAAATTCTATGATATCCCATATTACCATGCCAACATAAAGGATATTGCCTATCCATCCAAAAAGTTTCTTCATCGGTTCTCCTTTACCGTATTGATGAGGCGATACCGCCTTTCTTTCCCACATTGTACCACAATATCGCGGGGAGAGCAAGGGGAAATTAAAAATGCTTTTCGCGCGATATTGGCACTGCCAAATCGAACGAAAAGCTACCTTACCGAAACTTGTCAAGAAAAAAGGACACATTAAAGAGTTAAATTTGCGAAAAAGTCATTGGGAACTTGATAACCAATACCGGAATGAAAGCGATCAGAGTTGTAATACAGTTCAATGTATCTGACAATACACCGACAGGCGGAATTGAAATCCATGGAACGGATGTCAGGCAATTCCACACTTAAAGTATGCCAGAAGCTTTCAATAGGCTGATTGTCGTGAGGGGAACCGGGGCGGGACATGCTCTTGCGAAAGCCGTATTTCTCCACAAGCTCCTTTGTGCTCACGGCCGTGTATTGACAGCCTCTGTCACTGTGAAACACCGCTTCGGTCGGTCTGATAGGATTTCGTCCCACCGCCATCTCGAAAGCTCTGTGTACCAGCTCTTTCCTTTGATTACGGTCGATGGACCATCCTACGATTCTTCTCGTTGCCACATCCAGTACGCCGCACACATACAGCTTGCCGTTTCTGTATTTCAGTTCTGTTATGTCACTGCACCACAGATAGTTCGCTGTATTGATCGAAAACTTATCTTTGATCAGATTTTCTTCCGTGTACTGTGCCTCAGTAGGCTTTGATTCCGTATGGCGTTTCGTTCCCGGGCGTCCATCCTTCGCTTTTAAGCCACTTTCCTTCAGGATACGGGCTATTTTGCTTTCACTTACCCGATATCCTTCCGCTTCCAAGGCTTTCTTCAGACGGATTCTGCCATAATTGCCCTTGTTCTTTTCAAAACAGTGAATTACCGCTTTTTCAAGCTCACTTTTTTCACTTTCATTGGGTAGTTTATGGCTGTAATATCCACTCTTTGACACTCCGATCAATCGGCATACCTTGCTTGTGTCATAGTGTTTCAGCTCCTGCCGAGCGAACGTCAATCGTTCCCCTGTTCCTTTGCAAAGTATGCCGCTGCTTTTTTTAGAATCTCATTCTCCATCTTCAGTCGTTCGTTTTCCTTCCGCAGCTTTCTTAATTCTGCATCACCGCTTCGCTGGTTTCCTTTCCCTACGAATGCTTCTTCCCCGTAGGTTTCGTACTCGCTTACCCACCGATGCAGCATTACTACGTGGATCCCGAACCGTTCTGCTACTACGGACACCTTGATGTGATCCTTCACTACCAGCTCGCATGCTTGCACTTTGAATTCTTTGCTGTAACTTCTTTTCATTTCTTTTCACCTCTGAGTCTATTTTATCATTAACTCTTCGAGATGTCCACTTTTATCATACAACTTTC
>JAZQUQ010000319.1:0-5740 GCA_045631365.1 Eubacteriales bacterium
TGGGAAAATGAATTATTCCGTCAGGCAAACGTAATTCTGGGTCACTGTACGGACAGCCGGTATCTCAATTCCGCCAATATGTGGATGACAGCCCATTTCAGCAGTAAACGGAACTATCAGAAAATGCTGGAATATGCAGAAAAAATAACTGTATTTAATCCGTGGGCAGAAGGCGGACATTGGAAAGCACTGGCATATGAGCGTCTCGGCAGAGAAGAAGAGAGCCGAAAACAACACGCAGAAAATATTATAAATGCACTTGATTATCTGGAGAATGAGCTCTTCCACATCGGTGATTCATGGGCAAAAGACGGTAAATTTGCGGAAGCCTATTCCTGTTATCGGCTTTACCCGGATATTTATGATCTTATGGTGGGGGAACGGGAGGATGAAATATCTTTCAGCATTCTATGGTATGATCAGTGTGCGCTGAACAGTATGCGGTTAAATCGTCCCGAAGAAACCATGGACTGGCTTGAAAAGATGGTCAGACATGCACGAATTGCTGCTAAAAATCACAATGTAATTACAGAAACAAAACTGCCGTATCTGTATGGTCAGACCAGGCATTATCCTACAGATTCATATCGCAGAACAGATACACTTCTGCCCACCCTTGCATGGGACATCTTCGACCCCATCCGCGAAACCGATCGGTTCAAAGCAATCCTCTCGGATGCAGAAGCGTTCGAGAGGGGCGAATAACACAAAAAATCCGCTTGGACATTACTCCGAGCGGATTTTTATGTTTTAGTTTTATTCCTGCTCATTTCCGTACATCAACGCCAGCTGTCTGTTGATGCGTTCGGTCAGTGCCTTGGTCATCACCGCCGCGGATTCAATATGTACCTTTCCATCTCCCACGAACATGGTCATGGAATCGCTGTTTTTGCGAATCCCCTTGATCTCGTCAAAACGGTACACGATTTTCTTTCCGAGAAAGGTGCTGTATTCAAAGGTTTCGTCGGACAAAACGGTGATCTTCTGATTCCGCCAGCACAAAAATGCCGCAATGCCGAGAATCAGACAGAGGGGAGCGATGACCACCGCCCAAAGAGCAAAACTCAGAAATGCGTAAACGCCTAAAATAATACCGATCACCGTCAGAACAACGGAAAACACCTGCATCTTGCGGGGAAGATACATATCCGCTCTCGGTTGATCTTCCGGAGCGATCCTATCAAGCAAAGCCGTCGCCAGCTTCACAAAAATCTTGAACATTCTTGATATTCTCCCATATGTTTAAGGTTTTTTGAATGGGGGTTGAATTTTGCAGAGCCAAATTAGGGGAAACTTTTTGCAAAAAGTTTCCCCCGAGAGTATGTTTTAACTTAGATTTCAGCGATCTTGATTTCAACTTCCTTGCCGAGGGCGGAGGACTTGTTGATACCGTCGATGATAGCCTGGTTGTACAGGATCTGAGATGTGGGAATGGGTGCGGGACCCTTTGTGGGGATCGCGTCCAGGAAGGAACGGATCTTCTTGTCGAACAGGCCTTCTCCGTCTCTGTTGCGCAGGATCGGAATGGTGGTCTGTGTCTGTTCGCCGCAAACGTCGTGGTACAGGGTCATCGCACCGCCAACGGAGCCGTTCCAGCAGTCGGTAGCAGGAATGCGGAGTGCGCCTTCGGTACCGAAGATGATGGTGTCACCGGGGGAGTCAACGTGCATAGCCCAAGAAATTCTGAAGTCGAGAATAATGCCGCCTTCGAGACGAACGAACGCTGCACCGAAGTCGTCAACGGAGAATACCTTTGCGTCTTCGCCGTTGTACTTGGGATCCTTACCGAAGAAGTCGGAAACGTAACCGGAAACGGTCAGCGGCTTGGGATAGCCGATTGCGTTCATTACCATATCGATGGAGTAGCATCCGATGTCAGCGAGAGCGCCGATACCTGCGGTGGAAGCTTCGATGAATGTGCCTCCGGGAATACCGCGACGACGGCCGCCACCGGTCTGGATGTAGTAAATCTTACCGAGAGCGCCGGATTCAACGATCTTCTTGATCATCTGCATGTTAACGTCGAATCTGGGCTGGAAGCCAACGGATACGAAGCATCCTGTTTCCTTTTCCACTCTGCAAACTTCTTCCGCTTCTTCAAGAGTAACGGTGAAGGGCTTTTCGAGAAGAACGGGAATACCCTTCTTCAGACAGTCGATGGTGGGACCTGCGTGCTGTGTGTTGTAGGTACAGATGGAAACACCGTCAAGCTCTTCCTTTTCCAGCATTTCGAGGTGGTTTGTGTAGGTGCGAGCACCGGTGATGCCGAATTCAGCGAGGAAAGCGTCTGCCTTGCCGGGGATGATATCGCAGGCTGCTACGATTTCAACGTCGGGCTGCTTCAGGTAGCTTTCTGTGTGGGGATGTGCGATCCAACCGGTACCGATGATACCGATCTTGAACTTCTTGGAAGCAACCTTTGCTTCTGCCTTTTCTTCCTGCTTGAATTGGCCGAGAACTGCGTCAGACATAATTATAGTCCGCCTTTCTTAGATTTTTTATGATTTCAATGGAGTACGGGGGCGCTTTTTCCGACTTTGGAACAGGGTTCGCTTGATCGTTTGCTGCACGCCGCAGCCATATTGTCATCAAATAAATATTAATATCCGATGGTGCGGAGATATTCTCTGCTTACCATAACGGCTTCCATTCTGGAAAGACCCAGGGAGGGTTCGTCCTGTTCCACAACCAGCCATTCGGCACCGGATGCTTCGGAAGCCGCGATGATGGCGGGCATATCCTGAAGACCGTGACCTGCGGGACGGAACTCGAACTTGGATTCTTCACCGCCTGCTTCTTCCTCTTCCTCATCATCGAGACCGATGAGGGCGTAAAGATGCTTGGGGAGCTTGCCGGACATGAAGAAGTCCTTCAGATGAACAACGGGAGTGCGTCCCGAATATTTTGCAATGTAGTTTGCGGGATTTTCGCCTGCAACGTTGACCCAGCAGGTGTCAAGCTCGGTCTGGAGCAGCTCCTTGGGTACGCGATCGTAGAGAACGTCAAGGCCGTATTCACCGTCAACCTTGGCAAATTCAAAGTCGTGGTTGTGGTAGAGAAGGGTCATGCCGTATTCAGCCGCCTTCTTGCCGATCATCTTGATTTCTTCAATCATATCAAAGAACTTTTCCGCACCGGGGCGGCGTTCTTCGGTAACATAGGGAACAACAACGTATTTGCAGCCGATGGTGGCGTAATCCTTGAACACACCGTCGGGATCGGCAAGCATATCGTTGAGCGGGATGTGAGCGGAAACGGGAACGAGACCCAGACCGTCGCAAAGTCCCTTTACGTATTCGGGAGAATTGCCGTGAAGACCGGCGAATTCCACACCGTCGTAGCCCATCGCCTTGATTTTCTTTAATGTTTCGCAGAGATTTACTTCCGCTGTATCACGAACGGAGTAAAGCTGCACAGCAATCGGTAATGCCATAGCTTCAATATTCCTTTACCGTTTATGGATTTTCGGAAAAATACATTTTTGGAAAAACACAGTTTTCCCATATACGAATTATAACTTATTATTCGTTCAAAATCAAGAGGTTTTTGACATTTCGCATAAAAAAACAGTATTTTTGTTTTCGCGTTTAAGGATGTTTATTGCAGTACAGCGGGTCTATCCACGGTTAAACGGGGATTCACCCTTGACGAAAAGGCGTGAATGGAATATAATACGGTAAGAGTACACAGGATAGAGTACACAGTACAAGGAGAATATCATATGAGGATTGTCGATTTCCATTGCGACAGCATTGCAAGGGTGGCGGACGGCACCTACGGCATGGTGAATCCCTATAATTTCAGCCAAAAGCACCCCCAACTGCAGTTTGCCGCCCTGTTTACCGCGTGGGAAGGGGTCTCTCCCGAGGAGGCATATCGAAGGGCGGTGGAGTATATGGGTCACTTCTCCGCTGCCATGGAAAAGGAGAGGGAGACGGTTTCATGGGTGCGGTCTTATGCCGATATTGAAAAAGCGTTTTCGGAAGGGAAGCACGCTGCCCTCCTTACTCTGGAAAGCGGAACGGCACTCATGGGAAACCCGTCGATTCTCCGTGATTTTTACGCCGCGGGAGTCCGTGTGATGGGGCTGACGTGGCTTACCAACGACCTTGCCAAAAGCAACCGTCTTGCAGAGGGGGAAGAGGACACGGGGCTCACCGAAGTGGGACGGGAAATCGTTCGGGAGGGAAACCGCCTCGGCATGATTTTCGACGTATCCCACGCCTCCGACCGCACCTTTTGGGATCTTGCAGAGCTTTCGGAGAAACCCATTATGGCGACCCACTCCAACTTTCGCCGTCTGTGCGGAAATTCGAGAAATCTGACGGACGAGATGGCACGGGAGATCATTCGTCGGGACGGCATGATCGGGCTGAACCTCTGCAGGAAGTTTATTCATGAAGAACGGGAGGAAGCCACCGCGGAAACCCTGTTCCGACACTTCGATCATATGCTGGAGCTTGGCGGGGAGAACCACGTGGGTTTCGGCTGTGATATTGACGGCATCGGTGGAGATTATCCGCCGCCCCTTACGGAGGAACGGTCCATTCACGATCAACTGATTGAAATGCTGCTTGCCCATGGCTATTCCGAAACTCTTATCCGTAAGTTGGCGGGAGAGAATGCCCTGTCCTTTCTCCGAAAATACCTTTGAAACAGGGAGAGAACGGAAAAAGTGAGCAAGAAATGCCAACTTTTCGGGAAAGGATATTGACCAAACGGGAAAAAAGGTGTATAATGAAGTGTAGAACTTGTAATAAGGAGAATTCTGTCTATATGAACAGCAGCAGAAAAATTGCGCCTCCTTTCTTTGAGATCGGGCCCAAGTCCTATCTCTACGGTGACGACATCCTTGACCTTGCAAAGGCTGCGGATGCTGCTTCCGAAAAGTACGGCGTAAGCATTATTTTTACAACTCCCGTGGTGGATATCCGCAGAGTGAAGGAAGCCACTTCCAATATCTTCGTTTTCGCTCCCCATATGGATCCCATCCGTCCCGGCAGAGGTCTTGCGGACGTTCTTCCTGAATCTCTGGTAGCGGCAGGAGCAGACGGCGTTATGCTGAACCACTGCGAAAAGCCCCTTACCTTCGAGGTTCTGAAGGAAACCATCGAGCGTGCGGATGAGGTGGGTCTGACCACCATCGTTTGCGCCGATTCTCTGGCAGATGCGGCAAAGATCGCGTCCCTCAAGCCCGATATCATCGTTGCGGAACCCTCCGAGCTGATCGGTACGGGAGTGAGCGTAGGCAAGGAATACGTGGAAGCCGCAACCCGTTCCGTAAAGGACGTTGACAGCGACATTCTGGTTCTCACCGCTGCAGGTATTGCAAACGGAGAGGACGTATACAACACCATCATCGCAGGTGCGGACGCAACAGGCTCCTCCTCCGGTGTGGCAAAGGCACAGGACCGTGCCGCAATGGTCGACGAGATGATCGCCGCCGTTCGCCGTGCATGGGACGAGCGTCATCAGTAATTATTCAGTCCAAAATACAATTTACATAAAAAGAGGTAATTTACAATGGAATTCAAGGTATTTCAGAAAGAATTAGAGCTGCAGTCCAGAGGCTGGATCCCCACCTTCCACGACGTATCCAAGGAAATCGTAGAGATCGTACAGGCATCCGGCATCAAGAACGGTACCGTATGCATCGCATCCCACCACACAACCTGCTCCGTAATGGTACAGGAATGCTCCCACGACATCGACTCCTTCGACTTGGAGTTCCTGCAGCATG
>JAZQUQ010000320.1:0-11763 GCA_045631365.1 Eubacteriales bacterium
GCTGCTTACTCCAATTTCACAAGCAAGATGTCCCCTGCGACAGAATCGGAGACCGTGTAATGGAACTTTTCAACCTCATCGACAAGCTCCGCCGCAACCGCACCCTGTCTCGGGAGGAATACCTCCGTCTCATGGCTTGCCGAGATGCCGACGCCCTCGCTTATCTTCGCCAATCCGCAGACGAGGTACGAAAATCCGTCTACGGGAACGCCGTGTACATCCGCGGGCTGGTGGAGTTCACCAACTACTGCAAAAACGACTGCCTCTACTGCGGAATCCGACGGAGCAATCACGCCGCCGAACGGTTCCGACTGACGAAAGAGCAGATTCTCGACTGCGCTGAGGAGGGGTATTCCCTGGGATTCCGCACCGTTGTCCTGCAGGGGGGCGAGGATCCGTGGTTCACCGACGACCGTTTGGTGGACATCGTCTCCTCCCTTCGCGAACGCTATCCCGACTGCGCCATCACCCTTTCCGTAGGGGAAAGACCCCGCCAATCCTATGAAAAGCTCTTTTTGGCAGGGGCAAACCGCTTTTTACTGCGGCACGAAACCGCAAATCCCTGCCACTACGCCAAGCTGCATCCCGAAAATCTGACCCTTGCAAACCGCATGAGCTGCCTCCGAAATCTCCGCGACATCGGCTATCAAGTGGGCTGCGGATTCATGGTAGGATCCCCCTATCAGACAGCGGAACACATCACGGAAGACCTTCGTTTTCTCGAAGAATTCCGCCCGCACATGGTGGGAATCGGGCCATTCATCCCCCACAAGGACACGCCCTTCCGTGACCACGCGGCGGGAAGTGCGGAGGAAACCATCAAGCTCCTCTCCATGATCCGACTGATTCTCCCAAACGTTCTCCTCCCCGCCACAACGGCGCTGGGTACCATCCTTGCTGACGGCAGAGAACGGGGGATTCTGGCAGGTGCCAACGTCATCATGCCCAATCTCTCCCCCTCCGACGCGCGGAAGAAATATATGCTCTACAACGACAAGCTGTCAAGCGGCGACGAGGCGGCGGAAAATCTCCTGAGTCTGAAAAAGTCCATGGCAGCCATCGGGTACGAGATCGTCACCGACCGGGGAGACTATAAAAAGTAAGAAGTAAGAGTGAAAAGTGAATAGGTATGGTAGTTTTTCATCCTTTGGGGATGAAAAACGATTCAAATAATTTTGAAAGGAACATGATTATGTCTAACTACAATCCCAAATCCATGAAGGCGGAAGAATTTATCTCCCACGAAGAAATCAACGACACCCTCCGTTATGCGGATGAGAATAAGGATAATATTCCCCTTCTCCGCGAGATTCTTGAGAAAGCAAAGGAAAGAAAGGGCCTGAATCACCGTGACGCGTCCGTTCTTCTTGCCTGCGAGAACGAGGAAATCCTGAACGAGGTCTATGCTCTTGCGGAACAGATCAAGAAGGACTTCTACGGCAATCGTATTGTCATGTTTGCGCCTCTCTATTTGTCCAACTACTGTGTGAACGGGTGTGTATACTGCCCCTATCATCTGAAGAACAAGCGGATTCCCCGAAAAAAGCTGACGCAGGACGAAATCCGTGCGGAGGTCATCGCGCTGCAGGATATGGGTCACAAGCGTCTCGCTCTTGAAGCGGGCGAAGACCCTGTGAACAACCCCATTGAATACATCCTTGAGAGCATTAAGACCATCTACAGCATCAAGCACAAGAACGGTGCCATCCGCCGTGTGAATGTGAACATTGCGGCGACTACGGTAGAAAATTACCGCAAGCTGAAGGAAGCGGGCATCGGTACGTACATTCTGTTCCAAGAGACCTACCACAAGGAAAGCTACGAGCAGCTCCATCCCACAGGACCCAAGCACAATTACGCTTACCACACCGAGGCAATGGACAGAGCCATGGAGGGGGGCATCGATGACGTAGGGCTTGGTGTTCTCTACGGTCTTGAGCTGTACCGCTACGAATTCGCGGGACTTCTCATGCACGCCGAGCATCTGGAAGCGGTTCACGGCGTTGGCCCTCACACCATCAGCATGCCCCGCATCAAGCGCGCGGACGATATTGACCCCGATGTGTTCGACAACTCCATCAGCGACGATATCTTTGCCAAGCTGTGTGCATTGGTGAGAATTTCCGTCCCCTATACAGGTATGATCATCTCCACCCGTGAAAGCGCGGCGGTAAGAGAACGGCTCCTCCGTCTCGGCGTTTCTCAGATCAGCGGTGCATCCAGAACCTCCGTGGGCGGCTATACCGAGGACGTTCGCCCGACCGATACCGAGCAGTTCGACGTTTCCGACCAGCGCACCCTTGACGAAGTCGTTCGCTGGCTCATGGAAATCGGATTTATCCCCTCCTTCTGCACCGCTTGCTACCGCGAAGGCAGAACGGGCGACCGCTTCATGACCCTCCTCAAAAACGGTCAGATCCAAAACTGCTGCCATCCCAACGCACTCATGACCCTGAACGAGTTCCTCGAGGACTACGCCTCCCCCGAAACACAGGAAATCGGACGCACCCTCATCGAACAGGAACTCGGTAATATCCCCAACGAAAAAACACGCCGCATCGCCGCCGAATACATCACCGAAATCAAAAACGGCAAACGCGACTTCCGCTTCTGAGGGGGACGCGTTAGGGGGATCCTCCCCCGAATTACGCTTGCGTAATTCCACCCCCATGCCGGGGACTTTGTCCCCGGACCCCATACTATGTGGGATACTATTGGGGTGCATCCAATATTGTTTTGGTTTAACAATATTGGTAAGCACTTACGAAAAAACATATTTATTGAAAGGTTTTAAGGGGGTTTTAGGGGGATTTTTTGCAAAAAATCCCCCTAACGCATCCCCATGTTGGAGGTAACTTATGTCTCTGAACGACACACCCAATGCGAATCGGGCGCATATAGCGTTTTTCGGGCGTCGGAATGCGGGGAAGTCCAGTTTACTGAATGCGGTCACGGGGCAGGACATTGCCATTGTGTCCGACGTGAAGGGAACGACCACGGACCCTGTTTCCAAGGCCATGGAGCTTTTGCCCATTGGGCCCGTTTTGCTCATTGACACTCCCGGGTTGGACGACGAGGGGGCGGTGGGCGAGCTTCGCATCCGTAAGGCGAAGCAGGTATTAAACAAAGCGGACGTGGCGCTTCTTGTGGTGGACAGCAGCGAAGGAATCACCGCTGTGGATGAGGATATTCTGGCTCTCATCCGCTCCAAAAAACTGCCCTATCTCACCGTTTACAACAAGAGTGATCTTGCAGCCCTCTCCAATCTTACGGAAAACGAGATTTCCGTAAGCAGCGTCACGGGGGAAAACATTCACGAGCTGAAGGAGCGGATCGCCGCCCTTGCCAAGTCCGAGGACAACGCAAAGCGGATCATCGGCGACCTTCTCTCCCCCACCGACGTGGTGATCCTTGTGACCCCCATCGACTCCTCCGCACCCAAGGGGCGAATGATTCTCCCCCAGGTACAGACCATCCGCGATATTCTGGATTCCCACGCCATTTGTATGGTCACGCAGACAGAACAGCTCCCCGCCGCCCTCTCTGCCCTTTCCGCACCGCCCAAGCTGGTGATCACGGACAGTCAGGTCTTCGGCAAGGTGAAAGGGATGATAGCGGAGGACATACCTCTGACCTCCTTCTCCATTCTGATGGCGAGAGTGAAGGGATTTTTGGAAACCGCTGCCCATGGTGCCGCTGCCATTGAGGGACTCAAGGACGGGGACACGGTGCTGATCTCCGAAGGCTGCACTCACCACCGCCAATGCGAGGACATCGGCACGGTGAAGCTTCCCGGATGGATTAAAAAACACACGGGGCGGGAGCTGAATTTCGAATTCACCTCCGGAGGTGCTTATCCCGAAGATTTGTCGACGGAAAAATATGCCATGATCGTCCATTGCGGCGGCTGTATGCTGAACGAACGGGAAATGCAGTACCGTATGCGCTGCGCCGAGGATGCGGGAATCCCCTTCACCAACTACGGCACGCTGATTGCCTATATGAACGGCATCCTTCAGCGAAGTCTGGAAGGGATCGGAATGGAGCTTTGACGTTCCGAAGAAACACGAACATATTGCTAATTGATTTATAGCCAAAAGAAAAGTCAATCTCACCCATAAACACTCCCCCTCGCCCCTACCTCTCCACCGCTGCGGACCATGTGAATTCCGCACCACAGAAAAAGAAAAAGTCTGTCTGCCAATTAACCCATGGCAAACAGACTTTTCTTATTTCTTCGGCGTTTCCCTTTTGCCCACCTTGATCTCCCCGTGCTTTGCCTCATAATTTTCGATGCAGTCCCGGATGAGAATCAAAATCTGACTGTTGGCGCTCCGCCCCTCGTAATCCGCAATTACGTGCAGTTTGTCGAGGACATTTTCCTCAATTCTGATCGATAAACTCTTGATAGCCATATAATTACTCCAATTTTAAATCATTATATGTTTACTTTACACCTATTTTATGTTATTATGTTAACAATAGATGCATAGTATATCTAATTTATATCTACGGAGTTGTATATGAAACTTGCCATCATCGGATCACGCACATTAACCATTGACAATCTTGCCGATTATATCCCCGAAAATGTAACGGAAATCGTCTCGGGCGGTGCCATAGGAATCGATTCCGACGCTGCCGCTTTTGCGGAAAAGAATCAGCTCAAATTTACCCTGTTCCTCCCGCAATATGAGAAATACAGCCGTGCCGCGCCCTTGAAACGAAACGAACAAATCGCGGATTACGCCGATTGTGCCATCGCGTTCTGGGACGCTGCTCCAAGGGGACCCACCATGCCATCCTCCAGTTTCAAAAACGGAACAAACCCGTCCGAGTCATCATACTCAACTGAAAAAACAGGGAAACTCAACCGTCGAGTTCCCCTGTTTTTCTGTTTTATTGAAAAAGTTTCGTCAAACGTTCCCCGTCAAGAACGTACACCGAGTCAAATTCCCCTCGTCTGAGTTCGTTCTTCAGCTCGTCGGAGACTGCGTTCTCCTCCGCCTTGACAATCACGTCATATTCCGTAATCCCGTATTCCTCAATGTCGCAACGGATGGCGTCACACAACCCGTCTTCGCCTCCGTCGGTAGTATAGTCAAAGACAAACTCCCGATTGATCAGCGATACCGCCCCTTCGGGAAGATCCCTCATATGATACTCTGCCGCAACCGCAAGGCGAAAATCATCCTCAGCAACCATCCGTGATTCCAGAATACGGAACAGCATATGCTCCCTTGCATCCTTCAGCATCCGTGCGGTCTTCGGTCCCACACCGCTTACCGAGCAAAGCTCTTCTTCGGAAGCGGCAAACACCCCCTCCGGAGTGCCGAATTTTTCCAACAGCCGGTGTCCGATGGGATTAGTGTCCGCCCGCGGAATGGATTGGAACAGGATCAGCTCAAAAAGCATGTGATCCGCAAATCCGTCCAGACCATCCTTTTCATAATGCGCCCGCAGTCTGGCTCTGTGATTTTTATGCAGCTCCGTCAACTTACTTCACCCCTACTGCGGAAAGATACATCTTCGGCCATGCCGCGGAGTTGGCTGCCTGAATGTTGTTGATAAAGAGAATGTCGGAAAGAGCATAGTCCTTCAGCTGTTCGTAAACATTGAAGGAGGCGTGGCGTGTGTCCACGATAATGATGTTTCCGTAATGCTCACACAGGAACGGAATCATGGCGTTTCCGAAGGAATCCTTCAGCACAAGGATGTTGAAATCCTGGGGATTTTCGGGAACGTTGATAACAGTATAGGGGTTGTCACCCGCAATAAATGCCACGTAGGTGGTGTTGCCGAGAAGGATGGAGCTGTCGTAACGTGCGGTTCCGCCGTTGGTTGTCGTTACCGTCATGGTATGAGCCTTGGTGGGAACGTACGCCTCCACCGTATCAACGAAGCTCTTTACCCTTTCGTCCTGCGTGTACGTATACATGGTTCCCCTGTATTCCGTGTTGAGAATTTTCCGTTCAAAATTCTCAACAGGAGTGGGTGTCAATCCAACGGATTCCGCAAACGCCGCATAAGCATAGTATGCACCGAGCTGTGTCCAATGGTGGTCACTCTTGAAGAAAAGATACTCGTTCCGGTGGGCGTACATGGTGGGGTACACGTTTACAAAGTTGACGGAAGAATCGGTGAGAGCCGCCATCTTATTGAGAAGATTTCCCTGATCCTCAATGGATGCCTTTACCTTTTCGTTATCCACCACCATAGAGGATACGGGGGCAACGACCACATTCATTCTTACGTTTCCGCCGAACAGGGACTTGTAGTATGCGGCGGTACGAGCATAATAGCTTGCGTTCGCCTCGGAATAGTACGCCTGCGTATACACCGCATCCCCATAGATGAACATACCGTTGGTAAGGAAATCGGCGGTAATGTTCTGTTCTGTGGGAGGCGTTACCGATACTGCCGTAACCGTAACCTCACAGGTCACGCTGATCTCTGTTCCGTAGCGGCAGGTGAGGATGCAGCTTCCCTCTGCCAAGCCCATTACGTCAATTCCGCCGTTGGGGTTGATGGAAACGGACGCAACGGAAGAATCGGAAACGCTCCATTTCACATTCTCGGGAGACGGATCATCGGTATCCAGATAGGCGTGGAGCACCGTTCCGCTTCCCACGGTCAGCTTGACGGATTCCTTGCTGAGGGTCAAGGAGTACGAATACTTCGGTTCTTCAGTTTCCCCTGTTTCGGGTACTTCGGTTTCCGAAGACTCGGTTTCCGTCGGCTCTGTTTCGGGAGAGTGAGTTTCGGGTGCTTCGGTTTCTGCGGGGGCAGATTCTTCCGTTTCGGGTTTGTTCAGGTTTTCAAACGCCTGATTCAGAAGGTCTTCCGCCTCGGCGTCCGTCGTCTCTCGCGCGTCTCCTGTGGGATCAAGGACAACAAAGGAGCCTTCTCCACCGAGATTATAGTCGATTCCTTTGAGGGTATCCATTTTCTTGGAAAGAGCAACCAATCGGTCTCTTTCAATGAATGTATCGGAAACAAACGCCGACAGCCCTCGGAAATAGGAACCGTCAAACAAACTTTCCACCGAAAACTCGGGCATTTCCGCAAGAACGCGGTTTTCCATCTCGGAAATAGTGGGGCGCTCGGGTTGAGCGAGATTCAGAATCCCAATCCCTCCCACAACAACTGCGACAAGGGACAGGGACAGGATATCAATCAATTTTTTCATTTATCTGACACCTCCCATCACGAAAAATCAGAATCGGAAATAAAGGAATGCGCTGTAGGTATTGCCGCAAAGCCGTACCGTTGCCGCTAAAATGAACGTGAGAGCGACCGCTGTCTTGAAAATCCGTTCCGCTTCATAAGAGACGTGGAGCTTCTCGGAAAAGAGCTTTCCGAGGGCGGGAACAACGGGAGCTGCCAGCACACAAGCGGCAAGAAGGAGGAAAATATTGTCCAAAACTACGGAATTTACGACAATGCTCGTCAGTCCCACGGCACCGATTCCGAACATGGGAGCAAGATTTGCCAACAAATTCTTATCAAAATAGAAAATTGCAAAGCCGAACACGGTGATTACAATCACGTAAAGCTTGCTGAGGACAAAGGAAACCACCTTCGGCATCTGCTTGAACAGGTTGAGAAGACGGTGCTTCTCGATGAGAAGAAGGATTGCGTAGTAAATGCCCCACAGGACAAAGTTCCAGCTGGCCCCGTGCCACATACCTGTAAGAAACCACACCACGAAAATGTTTCTGCCCTGTTCACGGCGGTTTCCGCCCAGGGGGATGTACACGTAATCACGGAAAAAGGTGCCGAGGGAGATATGCCATCTGCGCCAGAATTCCGTCGCGCTGGAGGAAATAAGGGGATAATTGAAGTTTTCGTTGAATCGGAAGCCGAAAATACGGCCGAGACCGATTGCCATATCGGAGTAGCCCGAAAAATCGAAATAAAGCTGAAGGGTGAAGAACAGCGCGCCTGCCCAACGTCCAGCCACCGTGGCCTCCGTCATTCCCATCAATGCGTTGACCGCGGTACCGCAGTTGTCGGCGATCAGCACCTTCTTCGCAAGACCCACGGAGAAACGGTAAATTCCCTCGTTGATCTCCGATGTGCTGACGCGGCGATTCTCCAGCTGCGCTTCGATATCCTTATAGCGGACAATGGGGCCCGCAATGAGCTGGGGGAAGAAAGACACGTACAAAAGAAGCTTGAAAAAGCTTTTCTGAACCTCGGTATCCCCGCGGTAAACGTCAATCACGTAGGACATGGTCTGGAAAGTGAAAAAGCTGATACCGATGGGGAGGGCAAGGCTGACCTCGGGAATCTGAAAATGGAAGATAAAATTAAAGCTTTCCGTAAAGAATCCGAGATATTTATAAACGCCGAGAACCCCCAAATTGGAAACGATGGCAAGAACAAGCCATAGTTTTTTGTAATTCTGTGACCGGGCTTTATGAATCAGCCGACCGAAAATATAGTCCGCCGCCACCATTCCGATCATCAGGAATACGTAAATCGGCTCACCCCATGCATAGAAAAGCAGGGAGAACGCCACGAGGGCGCCTCTTCTTACACCGTTATGGGGAGTAACAAAGTAAAGCAATGCCAACACCGGCAGGAACATATACAAAAACAACAGATCCGAAAAAACCATAACGGGTAATGCCTTTCTATCCGAATTTAACCTTTTTTCTTAATGCGAACCCTCTTGCTGTTCTCCCATGGCAAGGAGACGGATGGCATCGTAGATACCGCCGAGAGGGATCAGCTCCGTGCCGCCTGCGGTCAGCTCATCCGCGTTCTTCAAAGCGGCGAGAGACCGTCTGGGCAGTGCAATTTTTGTGAAACCGAGACGGTGTGCCTCGTTCACGCGCTGCTCGATATTGGAAACCGAGCGGAATTCCCCCGACAGACCCACCTCCCCAAACGCGATCACATCGCAGGGAACGGGGATATCACGGAGGGAGGAAATCAACGCCAGACAAGCTGCCGCATCCGCTGCGGTATCGTCCAGCCGCAATCCGCCGATGACGTTCATGTACACGTCACAGGAGGAAAACTTCAAGCCCAGTCTTTTTTCAAGAACGGCAAGAAGCATATACATCCTATTGTATTCAAGACCGTTTGCGGTCCGTCTGGGTGCGGGAAAAGTGGTAGGGGTAACCAACGCTTGAATCTCCGCAATAATGGGACGGGTACCCTCCATGGTGCAGACCGCACAGCTTCCGCTGACACCCACGGGACGCCCCTCAAGGAGCATGGCGGACGGGTTCGGCACCTCACAAAGTCCGTCTTCCGTCATTTCAAACACGCCGATTTCGTTGGTGCTGCCGTAACGGTTCTTGATGGCACGGACAATTCGGTGGGACTGCTTACGGTCCCCTTCAAAATACAGCACCGCGTCTACCATATGTTCGAGAACCTTGGGTCCTGCGATGCCGCCCTCTTTGTTCACATGCCCAACGAGAATCACCGAGGCACTGTCGTACTTGCAAAGCTCGATCATCGCTTGAGAGCATTCTCTTACCTGAGAAATGCTGCCCTGAGACGATGCACAATTTTCGCTGTACATGGTCTGAATGGAGTCCACGATCACGATATCGGGCTTGATTTTATTGTATTCGTCGATGATATGCCCCAGATTGGAAGCGGCAAGGACGTAAAGATGCTCCGCATTGACGCCCAATCTGTCCGCGCGCATTTTCAGCTGGCCCTTGGATTCCTCGCCGGAGATATAGAGAATGGTTTCCGTTTCTCCGAGAATCCCGCACAGCTGCATAAGGAGTGTGGATTTACCGATTCCCGGTTCACCCGAGAGAAGAATTGCAGAGCCTGTGACCAAGCCGCCGCCAAGGACACGGTCAAGCTCACCGATATTGGTGGACACCCTCATATATTCGGGGGGAGTAAAATCACGGAACCGAACCGCTTCTTCAAGCTCACGGTCACCGAGCACCTGACGTTTGGCTTCTGCCGCCGCTCCTTTTGCGGAAGAAAGAGGCTTTGGAGAAGGAGCGGCATAGGTTTCCTCGGAAAAGGTGTTCCACGAACCGCATTCGGGGCACCGTCCCAGCCACTTTGCACTCTGATAATCGCACTCGGAGCACACAAAGATTTTTTTATTTGCCTTCATCTTGCCTCCACCCCCAACAGAATAAAATGATCGTATGGTATATAAAGACCAATCTTTATTATTATATCATATTGACAGCGGATAAACAAGAAAACTTGCGTAATTTTTTGTAAAATTGTCGAAACAAATCTTCATGCACCGCTCCTGCACTGCTCCTGCACCGCTCCTGCACTGCTCCTGCACCGCTCCTGCACTGCAGGGGAAAAAAGAGGATGCTTTTCCATCAAAAAACATCCTCTTCGATTTGTATTTTCCGATCTGTTATTCCGCTGTCAGTTCGGCGAACTCTGCCCCCACAAATTCCGCCAGGGCTTCGGGGTTTACCTTTACCTGCATGCCCCGCATTCCGGCGCTTACAAAAATGTGATCGAACACAATGGCTGTTTCATCAATATATGTGGGATACTTCTTCTTCATTCCCACGGGAGAGCAGCCGCCGCGGATGTATCCCGTCAAGCCGAGAAGCTCCTTCACCTGAATCATCTCCACCCGCTTGTTCTTTGAAACAACGGCGCATTTCTTCAAATCCAGCTCCGCTGCCACGGGGATTACAAACACGTTGATCCCGTTTTTGTCTCCACGGCACACCAGAGTTTTAAAAACCGTATCGGGGTCTGCGCCGATCACCGCCGCCACGTGAACGCCGGAAAGATCGCTTTCGTCGACCTCGTACTCGAAAACCTCCGTTTCAATCCCTGCCGTTTCCAGCAAACGGAGCGCATTTGTCTTAACCATATGGGTATTTTCCCTTTCGTTTCTTGTATGATTTCGTTCGGTTCTCCTCAAATCGACCGTCTCCACATGGAGGGAGAAAGGGCGATCAGCATGGGGAAAAGCTCCAGACGGCCTGCCAGCATATCAAAGGAGAGCACCAGCTTGGAAAAAGCGGAAAATTCGGAGAAATTCCCCGTTGCACCGACCTCGGCAAGACCGGGACCGATATTATTGAGGCACGCCACCACCGACGTAAAGGTGGTAACGGGATCTTTTCCGTCAAAGGCAATAAGGAGGGTGGACAGCGCCATAATCAACATATAAATCCCGAAATAGGAGCTGACCCCCGTAACCACGCTGTGATGCACGGTTTCCCCGTCGCAGCGGATCGTCCGCACCTCACGGGGATTGATCTGATACCGCAGTTCCTTCACCGCGGTTTTCAGAAGGATAATGACACGGGACACTTTCAATCCACCGCCCGTGGAACCTGCACAGGCACCTACGAACATCAGAAGGACCAGCACCGTCTTCGACAACGTGGGCCAAAGCTCGTAGTCTGCCGTCGCAAAGCCTGTGGTGGTAATAATGGACGACACCTGAAAGAAAGCATAGCGGAAGGCGGAACCCACGGAATCGTACATATGAACGATATTTACCGTGATCACCGCAACGGCTGCCGCCACGATACCGAAATACCACCGCACTTCTTCGCTTTTCAGCAGTTTTGCCAGATTCCCCGTCAAAAGGAAGTAGTACAAATTAAAGTAAGTCGGAGGCCAAGCGGTCTTAGGAAGACAAGACCTGATAACAACTCCTTGGCTCACAGAACGACATGGCTACGATCCGACTTCAACGGCTGCCGCCACGATACCGAAATACCACCGCACTTCTTCGCTTTTCAGCAGTTTTGCCAGATTCCCCGTCAAAAGGAAGTAGTACAAATT
>JAZQUQ010000321.1:0-1656 GCA_045631365.1 Eubacteriales bacterium
AACGACATGGCTACGATCCGACTTCCCGATGCGGATTGACCATTGGGGAGTTCGCCCGCATGATGAACGAAACGGAGGGGATCGGTTGTGACCTTTCCGTGATTCCCATGGAGAACTGGACGAGGGAGCTTTACTTCGACGACACCGATCTTTCCTTTATCCAACCCTCTCCCAATATGCCCACCGTGGACACAGCCCTTGCCTACGTTGGCACTTGTATTTTTGAGGGCACAAACGTGTCCGAAGGGCGGGGAACCACAAGACCCTTCGAGATCATCGGCGCACCGTGGCTGAATACGGAGGCGGTTCTTGACGAGGTGGGAAAACAGGACGGCGTGATCCTTCGGGAATGCGGCTATACCCCCACCTTCTCGAAATACGGCGGTACGTACTGCCACGGCATTCAGCTTCACGTGACGGATCGAGAGGCGTTCTCTCCCTTTGCGGTGGGACTGCGGCTCCTTTCCGCCATCCGAGCGGTACACACGGAGCTTGAGTTGACTCCGTTTCTCGCCAACCTCCTCGGCACGGACGAGATTTTCGCCGCGGACTTTGAGGTGGAGAAGTTTCTTCTCCGTTCTGCCGATTTGACCATGGAATGGAAGGAAAAGGCACAGCCTTGGCGGATGTATGAGTGAGGAGATGGATATGATCGAGTATATTTACACAAACGACTACGAACGGAATGAAACCCAAAAGTACGAGGGAACCTACACATCAGAGGAGATTGCGCTGAACAGGCGTCTGTATGAGGAATGCTCCAAAGACACGGTGGATTTTTCCTTGGTGGAAGAGCTGCTGAAGGCGGGGGCAGACCCACTGGGCGGAACCGCAGTCTGCGGCTGGGGCTTGCTTGAACACGTATACGGAGAGCTTTTATTTAATGCGAGAGATTCAAAAAGTATCCATATTGTGAAAATCACGGAATTGTTTTTGAAATACGGTATGGAGATTCAGTCACCCCGTGTGCCGTACGACAATGATAACAGCATCCATCCGCTGCGGCATATTCCCGAAAATGAGGACACCATTGCGGCGGTAAAGCTTCTCCTTGATCACGGTGTTGATGCGGATTCGGTTGGAGAATATTGGGCAACATATTTTTTTGATCAGTTTAACGTATGCGGAGACGATCCAAACGATGATGAGCTACACGAGCGATTTGTCTGTGCAATGAAAATGGTTATGCTGATTGCATCGTACGATCACGTTCTTGAAAACGATGAGGATTTGCAGAAGATTATCGGATGTAAGTACAATACATATGATGTACATAACTTCCGGGACTGGAACAATTATTCCTATGAATTTGATACCTCCCGCTGTGAGAGGAAACCGGAACTGTATCGTTCTGTGGTGACCATCCGAGAAAAAAACACAAACGAAACGGTGTGGAAGATCGCCTTTCATCTTGAAGAAAGTGAATTTTGACGACCGTGCGAACCATCCGCATATTGAGAGAAAAGAGGATAACCCTATGAACTTCACAGAAATAGCAGAAACAAGACAATCCTGCCGCAGCTACGACCCCTCCCGTGAGGTGGAGCAGGAGAAAATTGACCGCATCCTTGCCTCCGCCCGCCTTGCGCCTTCCGCGTGCAACGGACAGCCCTATTTTATCACCGTGTGCAAGGGGGAAGCGGCAAAAAAAGCGGC
>JAZQUQ010000322.1:0-1851 GCA_045631365.1 Eubacteriales bacterium
GTAGGAGCTCATCTCATCCGCAAGACCCGAGAGTCGGTTGAGGAGTCCCGAATAATCCTGAAGCAGCTCGTCGTCCCCGCTTTCCTTGTAGACGATATCGTGATCCACCTCGCTCCATCCTTCCTCAAAGAGGGTGCGGCCTTGAATCTCCACGTAGTATCCCTTGTATTTCACGATATAGTGGAGGGAACGGTAGATGCCGTCCTTGATGATGTCGATTTCGTTTTCGTCGTAAATCTTGCTGTCGCCTGCCCGCTTGTACACCTTGGGCCGCTCCGCAATGTAGTGGTGCAGGGGATTCTCGTCGAAATCGGCGAGGCGGTCCTTGATATACTGTTCGGGCTTGTTCTCAAACCGCCCCGTAATATAACGGTGGAAGTGAATCCAATCCTCGCGGTACAGGAAAAACACGCGGATACCGATGAGGTCGGTGACGTATTTGTGAAAATTGGTGTGATCCAGATGAGCGAATTTCTCGGGGGCTTCCTTTTTCTTTCGGACGATTTTCACAAGGAGATGCTCCGCTTCCTTGGTGCGGTAGCGGTAGGAGTGAATCCCCGCCTTCTCGATATCGTAAAGGTACTCGTCGATAAAGTCCTTGCCGATATCCCGAAGGTCTTTTTCGATCTTTTGGTATTCTTCCTCAATCCGCAAAAGCTCGTCCCACGAAATCCCCGCTTCCGTCAAATCCGATTCACGGATGTTATATTCATTCTCAAAGGAAATTCTGTCCATGAAATCACCTCATTCCATCAATTTTGAGTTCGGTTTCGGAACTGTTTGAGCAAATCTTCAAGATCCGACCCGGTGTCAACGTCCTTTAACTCAAAGGGGTCGTCAACGGGAAGATACCGCACGTGGTCCCTGTGTTGTCCAATCACGGTTCCGCCCCCTTTTCCTTCGGGGAGGGTGAGCAGTTCACCGTACAGACGAGCGGGGAATACCACGGGCGCACCTTCCGTACCGTTCGCCATGGGTCGGTGGATGAAATCCGCTGCCTCCGCCGAAGCCATGGCAAGAGCCGCTACGGTTTCCCACCGTAGGAGGGGTTGGTCGGATGGGCAGAACATACACCGCTCCGTGTCCATCACCGCCTCCAACCCCAGCCGAACGGTGTCATTCCGATGGGGAAGTTGGTGAAGAATTGCGGGAATTCCCCGACCTTCACACAGCCGCACCACGTCATCATGTCGTGTCACAACCACGCGTCGGGCAAAAATTCCTTCCGTAGCGTCAAGGATGCGTGAAATCAGCGGAGTGCCGCCGAAGTCTGCCGTCAGCTTGTTGCCGCCGAACCGTTTTCCAAGACCCGACGCCATAATCACGCAGCCGATGGCACCGAACGGGGGGAGGGAATCAGAGGGAATCATACGCTTCCTCCTCCTTCAGCATGACGAGATAGGGCTTTCCGTCCCGCGTGACGCACCGATTCAGACTAATGCTGCCGTACACAGCGGAAAGAAGCCGTTCCATGGAGTGGATTTCGTCCGTTTTCGGTGCGATTTCCCCGAGAATTCTCCCGTCGGAGAGAACCAGCAGTCGGTCGCAATGGTTCAGCGCAAGAACGGGATCGTGGAGGGTAACCACTGCCGCCCGTTCTTTGGTACGCACGTAATCCCGAAGAAGGGAAAGGATCCGATGGCGATAGCGGAAATCAAGCGCACTCTCCGGCTCGTCCAGGAGAAGGAGACTCCCCATCTGGACGAAGGTGCGGGCAAAGATGCAAAGCTGTTTTTGCCCCTCGCTCAGATGGAGATAATCGGTGTCTTCCATCCCCGAAAGCCCCACCGCCCAAAGGGCATCGAAGTCGGATCGTAGCCATGTCGTTCTGTGAGCCAAGGAGGTGTTATC
>JAZQUQ010000323.1:0-2184 GCA_045631365.1 Eubacteriales bacterium
GCACCCGTGCCTCTATCGCGCTCATTAAGGCAGCAAAGGGCTTTGCATGGCTGAACGGACGAAGCTACGTTCTTCCCGACGATATCAAAGCCATGGCAGTTCCCGTGCTTGCCCACCGACTGATTCTGAAAACCTCCCTCAACACAAAAAAAGACGGAGACGTGGAGATCATAAAGGAAATCCTCAGCGAGGTGCGTGTTCCCACAGAAGATTTTGAAAAATATCGGCTGTAAGGAGAACGGACCATGCTTTCCTTGATCTATCTCCTTCTCTACATCGTCCTCCCCTGCATTCCAGCCGCCATCCTTTTGTATATTGGGTACTTCAAACTGAAGGCAAAGCTCATTGACGGTCTTGTGTACACGAGAGAGTTTTCGGAAAAGGGTGTATTCGCGGACGACGAGGCAGAGATTATCGAAACGATCTATAATCCAAGCATCATTCCCGTTTTCCGCATCGACGTGGAATCCTATATCCACAGCGCACTGAGATTGGAGAACCGTTCCCAAGCGGACGGAATGCAGCTGATCATCAGCAGATTTCACCTTCCCCCGTTTACGAAAATTGTCCGCAGACACAGGGTAAAATGCACCCGACGGGGCTATTACACCATGAACTCCGCCTGTGTTCATCTCTCTGGCATACGGATGGAGTCCAAGCGATACTTCGAATTCCACGCAGAGATGTACGTCTATCCGAAAATGATCGAATCGGGTACTGTCTCTAACCCGATCCGCTTCATGAACGGGAATACCCTCACCCGCTATCCGGCTATGCGAGACCCTTTTTCCGTTGTGGGAGTCAGAGACTACACCCCGGGCGACCCGTTCAACACCATCAATTTCAAGGTCACCGCCCGATCCAACTACGGCGGAGTGCCAAACATCAAGGTGAATCAGTACGACAACTGCTCCGACCGTATCTTTATGATCTACATAAACTTCACCCCTTCGGCAGACGGAAACGAAGGGGAAGACTATGAGGCTATCATGGAAAACGGACTGTCCCTTGCCGCCTCCTTTGCCGCCGAAGCCCTGAAAAACGGGTACAAAGTCGGATTCGCCGCCAACTGCCGTAAGGTAAACGGAGCCTTAAAGCTGTCCTTCCCCATCGTGGGTGGAGCGTATCATATCGAAGAAATGCTCCGTGAAATGGCAGAAGCGCAAATCCGCTGCGGCGTGTCGTTCCTCTCCCTTCTCGAAGAAGCTGCGGAAAACAGCATCCGCGGAACGGAAGTGTTCCTTCTCACGCCCTCGGCGGACGAGAGCATCGACCAATGCGTGGCAATGCTGGAAAGGAACAATCATGTAACGGTGATCGCATTATGAAAAATTTTTTCAAAAACAAAACGGCTGTCCGTGTGGGAATCTACACCGTTTTATTTGCGGCAGCCGAAATTCTGCGTACCCTTGCCAACAACCGTTTGGAAAACAAACATTTTGGAGAGCTGTTCCTTGCCCTTGAAATCCTGTTTTCCTTTTTGGTGCTGAAAAACGCCTTGGCTTTGGTAATAAAAAGCACCGATGCCCGTATCCTGCGGCTGAAATCCTTTGTAAAAAAGGTAAAGGATAAGATTCTTGCCCCTGTAGAAAAGCTGTTTTCACGGAAGGACGATCCCAATGCCCTTCGCATCCGAGGGAGAGACGAACGCACCGTCATCATCCCGTGGAAGCTGTCCCATCTGCTGAAAAAACAGCGGAACTCGAAAGAAAAAATCACCCTGAAAAATTGCAAATCCAATACGGAAATCATCCGAATGCTGTATGCCTCCTTTATTCTCAAGCTGAACCACAGAGGCTGTGAAATCAAAACCTCAAGGACACCCCGGGAAGTAAAAAATGACGTCAGAAGCATGAAGGATTTCCGAATGATGAAAATCCAAGGTATTTTTAATATCTATGAAGAAATCCGATACCAAAGGGATCCCACCCCCGACGACCGTGCGGTGCAGATGTGTCGGGAGGATGAGGAGCTGTTCGGATAAAGTCCGACGCAATCCCCTGTTATTTCAATAAAAACGACGATGGGAGGGAATGTGGAATTCTATGAACACAAACAACGATTGGCACACCATTTCCGCGGAGGAAACCGCCAAACGGCTGAACGTCAATCCTTATATTGGTCTTTCCGAAAAGGAAGCGCGCCGCAGACGGTCCAAGTACGGCAAAAACCGTATCTGGCACG
>JAZQUQ010000324.1:0-6301 GCA_045631365.1 Eubacteriales bacterium
TTCGTGAACATTCTCGACGTAATTGCACTGTTCCGTTACGCAATGCTTCCCGGAACGTACCCCCTGTTTGGTCAGAACTGATGATCCGGCTGATCATTCGATAGGATAAAATTCGGAAAAACAGAATAAAAAGCAATAAAATGTCCCCCTTGGTCTTTGCGGATCAAGGGGGACTTTATTGAGGAAAAAGGATTTTTTGTCATAAACTGCTGATGGAAAAATGGAAAGAGAAAAGTACGCAAATCCCTTGTTTTGTTTTCGGCGATGTGATATAATGGTCACAAATTATGAAGTAGGAGGAGAAATTCCTATGAAAATGGTTCTTTTGACCGCTTTGGGAGTGGGTGGCGCCACCCTGTTCGGCTCTTTGATCGGTTTTGTTTTCAAGAAAATATCCCATCGTTTTTCCGATATCGTGCTTGCCTTTGCCGCTGGGGTGATGCTTGCCGCAGCGGTTTTGGGGCTGATCGTTCCCGCCGTGGATTACGGAATCGAAGACAAGGGTACGGCATACGGCGTGATTGTCACCGTGGTGGGAATCTTTGCGGGTGCTCTTTGCCTGAATCTGATTGATAAAGCAGTCCCTCATATGCATAAGCTAATAGGCGCGGATAATGAGGAACACCCGAACGCCAATCTCAGTAAGGTGCTGCTCTTTGTTACCGCTATTGCTATCCATAATCTCCCCGAGGGAATTGCCGCCGGTGTGGGATTTGGTTCCGGTGAACCTGCTCAGGCGCTACTGATTGCGGGTGGTATTGCCCTTCAGAATATCCCCGAAGGTATGGTAATCATCGGTCCCATGCTGGCTGCCGGTGTGTCGCCGAGAAAAACCTTCATCTGTGCCATACTTACGGGTGTTGTGGAGGTTGTGGGAACCCTTCTCGGCTATCTTGCCGTTTCCGTGGCAGCGGTGATTCTTCCCTTTGCCCTCGCGTTTGCAGGCGGCACCATGCTCTACGTTATCAGTGATGAGATGATTCCCGAAACCCATGCCCACGGATGCGAACGGGGTGCTACCTATGCGCTTCTTGTGGGATTCTGCCTGATGCTCGTGTCCGACGTGCTTTTGGCGTAACAGTTAGGAGGAAAATGATTATGCTTGAACTTGGTTCACTTGCTCCCGAATTTACTTTGGCGGATAAGGATGGAAATTCCGTGACCCTTTCCGACTTCCGCGGCAAAAAGGTGGTTCTGTATTTCTATCCCAAGGATAACACTCCCGGATGTACCCGACAGGCGTGTGCATTTGCATCTGCCTATGACGGTTTTAAGGAGAAAAACGCCGTTGTGATTGGGATCAGCCGAGACAGTGCCGCTTCTCATGCAAAATTTGCAGAAAAATACGGTCTCCCCTTTGTGCTTCTGTCCGATCCCGAGCTTTCCGTCATTCAGTCCTACGGCGTATGGCAGGAGAAGAAGCTGTATGGCAAGGTCAGCATGGGTGTGGTCCGCACCACGTTCGTGATTGACGAGGAGGGCAAAGTCATCCGCATTATGCCGAAGGTAAAGCCCGATACCAATGCCGCTGAGGTGTTGGCGGAACTTTAAGAGTACAAAACCACTCAAGTCTTTGAACGATCAAAGGCATTGGGTGGTTTTTCAGCAAGGGAAGAAAAAACTTTTGTAAAAAAACGGAAACCTCTTGACAAATCCCCGCTGTTTAGGTACAATACATGCGAATCTATCACAAGCCAATGGAGGCAGCTATGAGTTTCAAATTATCTTCCGTCGGGGCATTTGTCAAGAACCGTGCCCGAGACGTGTGGTCCATTGTAGACGACGCTTTGATCAACAATGATGACGGCCACGCAAAGGGACGGCGCGGCATGCTGTTCGGCAACTACTTCGGAGTGCTGATTTCTCCGTTGATCAGCGGTGTATATTTCACCAGCCTGATGCTCCATATGGGGGCTTCCAATACCTATATCGGGTATATTACGCTGATCGGTTCGATTTGTACGTTCCTTCAGTTGTTCGCGCCCTTCCTTGTTGAGCGTTTTGAACGTCGGAAGAACATTCTCATGATTGCAAGAGGATTTATGTATTTCCTCAACATTATTGTGATTGGTTTGATTCCCCTTCTTCCTGTTCCCAAAATGGTGCGGCTTGCGTTGTTCATGCTGACCATGATCATCATCAATCTGATCAACTCGTTTTCGGGCTCGGCGTTCAATGTATGGCATATGCAAAGCGTTCCGCTCCCCCGTCGTGCCAGTTATTTTACCCTGTCCAGTTTGGGAATTCAGGTGATTTCCGTTGCTACTTCCTTCTGTGCAGGTCTTGCCGTAGATGGCATCAAAGAATCCGGATTCAGTATGTTCGGACTGTCTCCTCAATATTTTGCCTTTCTTCTTCTCCGTTTCATTGCGGTATTCCTTGTAATCGGGGAGTTTAAAAATTTCCTTTCCATGCCCGAATATCCCTATGAAAAGGATGCCAATACAAAGAAACTGGGCATAGGGCTGCTGTTCCTCCCCTTGAAGAACAGGGGCTTCATGATGATGGCAATGATCGTGTTCATCTGGAATTTCCTTGCCGGATTTATTGGACCCTACTACAGCGTGTATCTTCTTGATAAGCTGGAACTTTCCTATACCTATCTGTCTCTTGCGGGGCTGATGGGACTTCCCATGACCATTGTGTTTACCCCTATTTGGGCAAAGCTGATCAATAAATATTCCTGGCTGAAGATGTTCGCGGTTGCCCTCGCCGGATATATGATCACCTTCCTTTTGAACACGGTGACAGCTGCTTCCACCCAGTACCTGTATATCATCAGCAGTATGGTGTGCTACGTATTCAATCCTGCCATCAGTCTGAACTTCAGCAACATTCAGTTCGTGAAGATGCCGCCCACAAATCAGACGGCGTTCTGCAGTTTTTATTCCGCTTTTGTTACGGTAGGTACCATTCTCGGAAACACAGCCGGAAACTGGTTCTTCCGTCAGACCGAGGGAAAATTCTTCATGATGTTTGGCTTGAAGATTTCCAACTATCAGTGGATGTGCTTGGTTCAGCTGCTCTTTGCACTGATCCTTCTCGTTTACGTTGTGGGTGTCCGTACTAAGCTGAGACGTGACCCTGCCAATGCGGATCTGAATCTGTAATTGGATTATAAACCGCCTTTGACAGATGTTTATTCTGTCAGGGCGGTTTTGTATTGTCCTATGTGAGGACGATAGATTTACAGCGAACGTAAATTGTTTTTGACTTATTTCTTTTTCTTTTGGCGAATCAAAAGAAAAAGTCGACAATCGCTTTGGTATTCGCGTCGGACCATGTGGTTTCCACACCGTATAGCGCAAAAAGTACAAAAATTTTCATAATCCCCCCTCCACAAATTGACTTTTCCGAAAAATTTGAGTATAATAGTGATAACTTAACCGAACGGAGATATTATATGAACCAAAGAGAAAAGTTCGGCTCACGGCTGGGATTTATTCTGATCTCGGCAGGGTGTGCCATCGGACTTGGGAACGTTTACCGTTTCCCCAATATCACAGCCGCTTACGGCGGAGCATTCTTCGTGCTCATTTACCTCGCATTTTTGGTGCTTCTCGGAATTCCCGTCCTTTGCTGCGAGCTATCCGTAGGTCGTGCCAGCCAGCGCAGTATCGCTTCTTCTTTTGAAGTGCTGGAGAAGAAGGGGCAGAAATGGCACCTCATGAAATACCTCGGCATCGGCGGCAACTACCTCCTGATGATGTGCTACACCGCTGTTGCAGGTCTTATGCTCATTTATTTCGTTAAGTATGTCACCGGCAGTATCCTCGGCACTACCAATCCCGCAGAATTGAAAACCGTGTTCGGCGAAACGGTGTCCAATATCTGGTCTCCTCTTGCCGCAACGGTTGTGACCATCGTGCTTTGCTTCCTTGTGTGTTCTCTCGGACTGCAGAAGGGCGTAGAACGCATTACCAAGGGCATGATGATCGCACTCTTTCTGCTTCTTGTGGGGCTTGCGGTCTACTGCTGCACCCTTGACGGCGCTGCGGAAGGACTGAAGTTCTATCTCATTCCCTCTGCGGAAAACATCGGGAACGTAGGCATTTGGACTGTCATTTCCGCCGCTATGGGACAGGCATTCTTTACCCTCAGCGTGGGCATCGGCTCCATTGCCATCTTCGGCAGCTATATCGGCAAGGATCGCTCCCTCCTCGGAGAGGCTGTGACCATTGTAAGCCTGGATACCTTCATCGCCCTTGCCTCCGGATTCATCATTTTCCCTGCCTGCTTCACCTTTGCGGGCGGCGTCAACGTGGATCCCTCTACGTTGGATGCATCCTTCCTGTTTACCACCCTGTCCGGTATTTTCAACGCCATGCCCGGCGGAAGAATTATCGGCGCGCTGTTCTTCCTGTTTATGATGTTCGCGGCGTATTCCACTGTTATTGCGGTGTTTGAGAACATTGTGTCCTTCTGGCTTGAGAAAACCAATCTGAAGCGGAAGACCGTGGCGCTGATCAATATCGGTCTGATCATCGTTCTGGCGCTTCCCGCTGTGTTCAGCTTCAATATCCTCTCCGATGTGAAGCTGTTCGGCATGACCTTCCAGGATATGGAGGACAAGGCGGTGGCAAACCTCCTTCTCCCCATCGGAAGCCTTCTGTATCTGGTGTTCTGTACCTCCCGCTACGGCTGGGGCTGGGACAATTTCATGGAGGAAGTCAATATGGGGAAGGGACTGAAGCTCCCCCGCATCCTTCGCGTCTACATGACCTATGTGCTCCCTCTGATCATTGCGGTCATCCTGCTGATGCCCCTGTTTTGATCTGCAAAATTTATAGAATAAGGTAAAACGATATGATAAAACGATTTGTGTCATACTACCGATCCCAAATGAAGCTGTTTATTGCGGATTTGGTGTGTGCGCTTCTGCTTGCGGTCTGTGATCTCATTTACCCCATGATCACAAGAAATATGTTGAACGAGTATATCCCCAACAATCAGCTTCGCCTTCTTGTAACGTGGGCGGTGATCCTTCTTCTCATCTATGTTGCCAAGATGGCGCTGAACTATTTCGTTGCCTATTACGGTCACCTTGTGGGTGTGGGAATGCAGGCGGATATGCGCCGTGACGTGTTCGCTCACCTGCAGAAGCTGCCCGTTACTTATTTCGATAACAACAAAACGGGAACCATTATGTCCCGTATCGTCAGCGACCTGATGGATATTTCCGAGCTTGCCCATCACGGTCCCGAGGATATCTTTATTTCCGTCATCACCATCGTCGGTGCCTTTATTATGATGAGCACCATCTATTTCCCCCTTGCCGTGATTGTTGTGGTGTTCCTTCCCATTATGGTGATCTTTGCCTCCCGTCTCCGTGTGAAGATGGGAGAAGCATTCACCGCTACAAGGGTGGAGATCGGCGAGATCAACGCAGGGCTGGAGAACAGCATTGCGGGGATCCGTGTTTCCAAGGCGTACACCACCGCAGACTACGAAAATGCACAGTTTGAAAAGGGGAACAAGAAGTTCGTCACCGCCCGTAACGCTGCCTATAAGGTGATGGCACAGTTCCACAGCGGGACAACCTTTATTGGAGACTTCCTGCAGATCGTGCTGTACGTGGCGGGAGGACTCTTCTGTGCCTTCGGAAAGATCGGCGTAGGTGACTTTGCGGCGTTTATTTTGTACATCGGCGTGTTCATGAACCCTGTCCGTCGGCTTATCTCCTTTGTGGAGCAGTATCAGAACGGTATGACGGGCTTTAAGCGGTTCACCGAGATCATGGACTACCCCGCAGAGGAAGACGCTCCTGATGCGGCTGAGATGGGTCGTGCGAGGGGCGAAATCGAGTTTTCCGACGTCAGCTTCCGCTATGAGGAAGGGAAGGACGTGCTGGATCACCTGAGCTTCAAGCTGGAAGCGGGAAAGACTCTGGCTCTCGTTGGGCCCTCCGGCGGAGGAAAGACCACCATTTGTCATCTGATCCCCCGTTTTTACGAGATTCTGGACGGTTCCGTAACTCTTGACGGGGTGGATATCCGTAATCTGACCCGTACCTCCCTCCGACGGAACATCGGTATGGTGGCACAGGACGTGTTCCTGTTCAACGCAACAATTTACGAGAACATCTGCTACGGTACGCCTGATGCTACCATGGAACAGGTGAGGGAAGCGGCGGAAAGAGCCAATATTCTCGGTTACATCGAATCCCTTCCCGACGGCTTTAACACCGTGGTGGGCGAGCGGGGCGTGAAGCTCTCCGGCGGTCAGAAGCAGCGCGTTGCCATTGCACGGGTATTTCTGAAGAATCCCCCCATCCTCATTCTGGATGAAGCCACAAGCGCTC
>JAZQUQ010000325.1:0-1735 GCA_045631365.1 Eubacteriales bacterium
GCGCCACGCCCTCATCGGACCCGGTGTCTACGCCTCCCACGGCTACGAACGAAGCCACGTCGACGGCGTCACCAACACATTTGAACTGACGAAGGCGTATATTCTTGAGTAATAGGCATCTCGGGGAAAAATTTTCGAGAAAAAGCTTTTCCCCGAACCCCTTTCAAAAAGCTTTCATTAAGGTACACAAAATATGGATATATCATACATCTTAAAATCCCTTGAGAACTGTCCTTGCGGGAAGAAGCATACGGTCAACATCAAAGCGGTAGAGATCGGGCGGGGATTGAAGGCGGAGACTGCCAACATCCTTCGCAAAAACGGCTTTCCCACGAAAATTCTTGTGGTGGCGGACCGCAATACCCTCTCCGCATCAGAGGGAATTCTTGAAATTCTCGCAGCGGGTGGGTTTGACTGCCGGCTGAAGCTCTACGACAATCTCCGTGAGGCGAACATCAACGAAGTTCATGCGGTGGAAGCGGAATGTGCGGATCTTGACGGAATTCTTTCCGTGGGAACGGGGTCTCTCAACGACATCTGCCGTGTGGCGGCTCTTTGGCAGGATCTTCCCTTTGCCATCTTCGCCACGGCGCCCTCCATGGACGGCTTTGCCTCGGGGACTGCCCCCATTACGGAAAACAACTTCAAGCTGACCCGTCCCGCCCGTCAGCCGGAGATCATCATCGGGGACACGGACATCCTTGCCGCCGCCCCCGCGGAGTTAAAGTCTGCAGGCTTCGGGGACATTATCGCCAAATTCGTTGCTCTTGCCGATTGGCGGATCACCCACCTCACCACGGGCGAATATTACTGCGAACGGATCGCGGAACTGGTGCGCTCTGCCCTCCGCCGTGTGGTGGCTCTGGCGGACAAAGTGACGGAGGAAAGTCCGGAGGCTGCGGAAGCGCTGATGGAGACCCTTATTCTCACGGGACTTGCCATGAAGTTAGCAGACAACAGCGTTCGTCCCGCCTCGGGTGCGGAGCATGTGATTTCCCACTATTGGGAGATCAAGAAGCTGGAAAAAGGGCTGCTCTCCGACTTCCACGGCAAAAAATGCGGGGTTGCCACCCTGATCGTATCGAAAATCTACCACGAAATCTGCCGTTTTGAGCCCATTGAAATCCACGAAGACCGAACGGACTGGGACGAGATTTACCGCATCTACGGTGAAAACTTCCGTGAGGATGTAAAAAAGCAAAACTCCCCCACGGTGACGGAGGAGACCACTCCCGAAATCGTGAGAGCAAATTGGAATGAGATCAAACGGTGCGTCCTTGAGGAAATCCCCGCCCCCGACGTGCTTCTCGATCTGATGCGGCGCGCGGGAGCCGTGACCACCTACAGCGGAATCGGTGTGGACGATATCCTCGGCGACGAAGGGGTTCTGTATCACCCCTATATGCGGCACAGAATGACCCTCATGCGTCTGGTTCCCATGACAAACTTCCCTCTTCGCACCTTTGCAGAAGGAATCGGAAAATAATGAAGGAGAATGAACCATGAACACCATCAAATTAGCAAACAAAAGAAAGACTCTGATCGTTGCCCACCGCGGTGTGAGCAAGCTGGAACCCGAAAACACGGCGGCTGCCTTCCTTGCGGCGGGTATCCGTACCCATTACGGCATTGAAACCGACATCTGGCGCACCAACGACGGAAAGTACACCTGCAACCACGACGGAAGAACGGGCAGAATTGCCGATATCGACCTTGTGGTAGAGGAATCCTCTTT
>JAZQUQ010000326.1:0-9109 GCA_045631365.1 Eubacteriales bacterium
CAATATGCTCCGCGTGGGAGACTGTGCGTACGATTCCCTCACCAACCGCATCGGCATGGTAAACCTCCGTATGATGAATTATCCCATCGCCATCCACTCCGATATGCTCTGCTGGTCCCCCAAGGAAGACCCCAAGCTCTGTGCCAAGCAGCTTCTGAACGTGCTGTTCTGCGTCCCTCAGATCTCCGTCTTCCTTGCCGATATCACCGAAGACCAGAAAAAACTGCTCAAGCATTATCTCGACTACTGGACCGCCAACCGAGACGTCCTTCTTCATGGCAAGTTCACACCCCTTTACCCCGAATATAATTACACCTATATCAGCGCAGAGGGTGAAGACAAGGTGATCACCGCCATTTATGCCGATATGCCCTACACCTACACAGGCAAGGCGTGCGATGTACACCTGAACGGTAATCGCGACGGTCTGATGTTCGAAAACCCCACTGACCAACTGTTGGAGGGCGAAATCTACGACCTCTTCGGCACACGGATCGAAAGGGTGGAAATTGCTGCCCATACTTCCGTAAGACTCCCCGTACCCGAAGCAGGCATGCTGCATATCAACTGAATTGTATTTTCTCAAGGGGGAGTGCGTTAAGCGCTCCCCCACAAAATCAGCTCCCAAAGGAGGCGTTGCTATGACTGAATTTATCACATCCGTCCGCACCGACAATCCCGATGCCAAGGTTGAACTCATCCCTCTTTCCTCCGAGGGCGGCATTGAGACCGTCCGCGTGAAGATCACCTTCCCCGAAAGCACCGTGCCGTCCCCCGTTACCGTGAAATGGGAAGGGGAGATTCTCAATACCCTCTACACCTGGTTCCCCACCTGCCGCCGTGATTTGTCCATTTCCCAGTGGTTCGGCCCGCGGGAGAACAATTCCGGCTTCAACTTCGGCGCACCCGTCCTCACCGCCATCGGCACAGGGGGACTCAATTCCGTAACCTTCGCCATCTCCGATGCGCACACCCCCATCACCATGCTGTTCGGCATCCAAAACGAAAAACGGGGTCAAAACCTTGCCCAGTATGAGATCAAATTCTTCGACCGCCCCTGCCGTGTTCCCGCCAATTACACCGCAGACGTCCGCATCGACCGCCGTCCGATTCCCTTCCACGAAGCGGTGATGTCCGTCTACTCTTGGTGGGAAGAATACGGTCTTTCCGTCCCCCAATGTCCTCCCGCCGCCGAAGAACCTCTTTATTCCACATGGTACAACTCCTGTCAGAATCCCGTGGGCAAGGATTTGCTGGACGACTTAAAAATCGCGGCAGACCTCGGTTTCCGCACCATCATTCTGGACGACGGCTGGCAGTTTGAAGGCGCAGAAGGATGCGGCTACAGCAGATGCGGCGACTGGATCCCCGCCAAGGACAAATTCCCCGATTTCAAGGCATTCGCTGACGGCGTTCACGCCCTCGGCATGAAATTCATTGTATGGTTCGGCGTGCCTCAAATCGGCATTCACACAGAAGCCTACAAGCGGTTTGAGGGAAAGTTCCTCTCCAAAGATGACCATTTGGGCAGTGCCACCGCTGACACCCGTTATCCCGAGATTCGCCGATATATGGTGGATTCCTACAAGCGTTTTGTACGGGATTACGACGTGGACGGCTTTAAAATGGACTTTATCGGCTCCATCCAACCCGATGATCTGATGTCCCCTTACGATCCTGCGGTCATGGACTGCGAAAATGTAGAAGATTCCGCGAAACTTCTTCTGGAAGAAGCCACCGCCGAGCTTCGTGAGATGAAGCCCGACCTCCTTTTTGAGTTCCGTCAAGGCTACATCGGCCCCGCCATTGCCCGCTACGGAAACATGCTCCGCGTGGGAGACTGTGCTTACGATGCCGTCGCCAACCGCATCGGTATGGTCAATCTTCGCTTGCTGAATTACCCCACCGCCATCCATTCCGATATGCTCTGCTGGTCCCCCATAGAGGCCGCCAAGCCCTGTGCCAAGCAGCTTTTGAGCATTCTGTTCTGTGTACCGCAGATCTCCGTCTATCTGATGGACGTTACGGAAGAACAGCGCCGCCTGCTCCGTCACTACCTGGCGTATTGGACTGCCAATCGGGACATTCTTCTTCACGGTAAGTTCACAGCAAAGTATCCCGAGTTCAACTACACCTACATCAGTGCGGAAGGGTACGACAAGATTATCGCCGCCATCTATGCGGATATGCCCTACACCTACACAGGCAAGGCGTGCGATGTCCACCTGAACGGCAACTGTGACGGTCTGGTGTTTGAAAACCCCACCGAGCAAGTTCTTGCAGGCGAGATCTACGACTGCTTCGGCGTATTGCTTGAAACCGTAAAGATTGAGGCAAAATCCATTGTACGGCTTCCCGTTCCCGAGACCGGTATGGTGTCGGTACGGTAAACCGCGGGGAATCACACGGCCCGCCGAGAATACCAACGCTCCTGTCAACTTTTTCTTTTTATTAAAAAAAGAAAAAGTCTCGCAAAAAGAAAAGTTAATCTAAGGAGGAGAGGGATCTCCTCCTTAGATATCCTCCTCTCGGGTGTTCCGCTAAGAACCGAAGGTTCTTGAGAAGAAAGCAATGCTTTCTTCCGCCGTCTTTGGACGGCTACTGAAGCTGGAATTGAAAGCAATCAAACAGAAACAATGTATTGTTGAAATCACAACAAGATATCAGGCTAACCGCCGAAAGAAGGGGTTAGTCTTTTTTGTTGGAATAAAGTTTGCCTCCCTCAACTTCAACCAATCCCACTCCCCCCTTCCCCCCACCGCGGCAGCCTATATCAAGCTGTAATTTCGGCAAAATACGGTGTCGGTACAATCACTCTATTACTAAACTGCAGTAGCAGTCCCAAGACTGCGGAACTGCAGGGGTGGAGGATATCTAAGGAGGAGGGGCGTTCCCCTCCTCCTTAGATTGACTTTTCTTTTTTGCAAGACTTTTTTCTTTTTTCAACGAAAAAGAAAAAAGTCGAAAACGCCTTGGTATCCGCACCGGACCGTGTGATTCCCCACAATCCGTCACCTCCGCCAAAGGAGGAAATTCATCAAATTCCGCTTGACTTTTCTCCCCCCGATTGATATAATATATTATTGTATATACAAGAATCGCAAGCACAATCCCCTTCGGAAAAACACACAGAAAGGATGCGGCACACACCCGAACAGCTTCGGAACCGACGCCGCATAAGGCAGTTATGAACGCCACTCCCATTCCCGCCGGAGACCTTATTTGTCGGATCAACGCAGCAATGCCGGCCCTCTCCAAGGGACAGAAGCTCATTGCCAATTATATCATTGAAAACTACGATAAAGCAGCCTATATGACCGCCTCTGCATTGGGTGCCGAGGTGGGAGTTTCCGAATCCACCGTCGTCCGCTTTGCCATCGAGCTTGGCTTCGACGGCTATCCGGAGCTGCAAAGTAATATCAGAGATACCGTCAGAGTCCGTCTGACCTCCGTCCAGCGTATCGAATCTGCCAATTTCCGCATGGGCGAGTCGGAAATTCTCGACACCATTCTGCTGAACGACGCAGAAAAAATCAAAGCAACCCTCGATACCGTTGACCGCACAGAATTCGCCAAAGCAGTAGACCTGATTCTCGGCGCCAGAAACATCTATATCATGGGAATGCGGTCCTCCGTGGTTCTCGCCGAATTTCTTAACTACTACTTCGGACTCCTGTTCGATAACGTCCGCCTCATCCGCCCCGCGGGAGGAAGCGAAATCTTCGAGCACTTGATGAAGGTTCACTCCGACGACGTGCTTATCGCCATCAGCTTCCCCAGATATACCACGGGAATCGTAAACGCCGTGGAATACGCCTCCAAAACGGGTGCCAAGGTTGTTGCAATCACCGACAGCCTCTCCTCCCCCATTGTCCCCCACGCATCCGCATCCCTTGTGGCGAAGAGCGATATGGCATCCTTCGTGGATTCCCTGGTAGCGCCCATGAGCCTGATCAACGCCCTCATCGCCTATATCGGAAAGAAGAAGCACAGCGAGGTAACGGAAACCCTCAGCCGCCTGGAAGGGGTTTGGAAAGAATATAACGTATACACCGGTCTCCAGTCAGATCGGTAACAACGAGGTATCTATGGAAAACTACGACGTTGCCGTGATCGGCGGTGGTGCCGCGGGAATCATGGCAGCTCTTGCCGCAAGAGAAGCCGGCGCATCGGTCATTCTGTATGAGCGAAACAACGCCCTCGGCAAAAAGCTCCGCATCACGGGAAAAGGCCGGTGCAACGTAACCAACAACTGCACCGTGGAAGAGCTCCTTGCCGCAATCCCGAGGAACAAAAAATTCCTCTACGGCGCTGCAGCACGGTTCACCCCCGCCGACACCATGGCCTTTTTTGAAGACTTGGGCGTTCCGCTGAAAACGGAGCGCGGCAGACGGGTATTTCCCGCATCGGATAAAGCACAGGATGTGGTCTCAGCCCTCCAGTCCGCCCTTCGTACCGCAGGAGTCAAAGTTGCGCTCAACACAAGAATCACCGCCCTCCGCCATTTCTACAATGACGAAGGGGAAACCGAAACGGAGCTGTTCTTCGAAAAAGGCGAATCTGTCACCCACCGTTCCGTCATCCTTGCCACAGGGGGCGTTTCCTATCCCCTCACAGGCTCCACGGGAGATGGTCACCGCATGGCAAAAGAACTGGGCGTTTCGGTCACAGAACTGAAGCCCTCCCTCATTCCCATCGAAACAAAAGAAGATTTCTCCCCCCTCATGGGTCTGACCTTAAAAAACGTAACCTTGACCGTGACCCACAAAGACCGCACCGTCTTCACCGAGCTTGGAGAAATGCTCTTCACTCACTTCGGCATCTCGGGTCCCCTCGTACTGTCCGCTTCTGCCAATATGCTGGAGCATCCCGTGGAGGAATACCGCATCACCATCGACCTGAAGCCCGCCCTCTCCACCGAGGAGCTGGATCAGAGACTGCTGTCTGACTTCTCCAAGTACGCGGCAAAGGATTTCATCAACTCCCTCGGCGATCTCCTTCCCATCAAACTGATTGAACCCATCGCAGAGCAGACGGGAATCCCCTTTCACAAGAAAACAGGCACCCTGTCCAAGGAAGAACGCCACGCGCTGGGAAATGTGCTGAAGAATTTCCCCATAACCCCCATCGGATTCCGCCCCATTTCGGAGGCAATCGTCACAGCGGGGGGCATCAGCGTGAAGGAAATCAACCCCAAAACCATGGAGCTGAAAAGCTTCCCCGGAATTTACGCCGTGGGAGAGCTCATCGACGTGGACGCCTATACCGGCGGATATAATCTGCAGATCGCCTTTGCCACAGGACGGCTTGCAGGACAAAATGCCGCCTACCGATAATCGTTCCCCTGCATAAAACCAACCCGAAAGGAGCAAAATAGCTTCTCGGGGAAATCATCCTCAATGAGGTGTTATCATGGATATTTCAAAAATCAGAGTTGCCCTTGACGGCCCCGGCGGTGCGGGAAAAAGCACCGTAGCAAAAATCATCGCAGCAAAAATGGGCTACGTCTACGTAGATACAGGCGCACTTTACCGCACCGTCGGACTCTATGCCGCAGAAAACGGCATCGCAAAAGAGGACGAGGGCGGAATCCTCTCCCTGCTCGACACCATCGACGTCCGTCTTACCTATGAAAACGGCGAACAGCATGTTCTCCTGAACGGCGCGGATGTGGGCACAAAAATCCGTACCCCCGAGATTTCCATGTACGCCTCCGCCGTTTCCAAACTTCCTGAGGTCCGCACCTATCTTCTCGATCTGCAGAAGAAAATCGCAGCTGCGGGCGGTGTGGTCATGGACGGGCGGGACATCGGCACTGTCATCATGCCCGATGCGGAAATCAAAGTCTTTATGACAGCCACCCCCGAAGAACGGGCAAGAAGACGGCTGAAGGAGCTTCTTGAAAAAGGCGAACAGGTCACCTTTGAAGAAGTCTTCGCCGATATGCAGCAGCGTGACAAAAACGACAGCGAACGAGAAACCGCCCCGCTGAAGCCTGCAGAAGACGCAGTCCTCTTCACAAACGACGGCTACGACGCGGAAGGCTCCGCAGACTACATCATTGAACTGATCCGTCAGAAGTGCGGCAACTAAACCAAACGCCGCAGAAATATCTTCCACAAAGGATAGAACCCAATCATGAGTTTTTACAGTACAATCTATAAAGTGTTCGGCCCCATCGTGCGGGCACTTTACCGAATCGAAGCGGTAGGAAAAGAGAATATTCCCGAGGGCGGTGTCATTCTGGCATCCAACCATACCGCCTTCTCCGACGTACTGGTCATTTCCGCCGCCGCTAACCGACAGGTTCGGTATATGGCAAAAAAAGAACTGTTCCGCATCCCCCTTCTGAAGCAGCTCATCACGGCCCTCGGTGCTTACCCCGTAGACCGAGGCGGTGCCGACGTACGGAGCATCAAACAGACCATTTCCATGCTGGAATCGGGTGAGCTGATCGGGATTTTCCCTCAGGGAACCCGTCAGGGAGGAAAGGACCCCCGCGAAACCGAGGTCAAGGGAGGAATCGGCATGATTGCCTACCACACCAAATCCCCCATTCTCCCCGTCTTCATCTCCAACAACCGCATGAAAACGGGAATCCTCCGCAAAAACACCGTTACCTTTGGCTCCGTCATCCCCTTTGAGAAGCTTGGCTTTGAAAAAGGCGGCTCCAAGGAGTATCAGCAGTGCGCCGAAAAGGTCTTCGGTGAAATCTGTGCCCTCCATTACGGGAAAGAAAGTCTCCCCGAGGGCGAGAACAACCAATAATCACACATTCCCACATGAGGTGCCTTATGGAAATACATATCGCCGAAAACGCGGGCTTCTGCTTCGGTGTGGAACGCGCCACGAGAGAGCTGGAACGCGAGCTTGCCGCCTCAAACGGCAAACGCCGCGTCATCACCCTCGGCAGAATCATCCACAACGAACGGTACACCGAAAAAATCACAAAAATGGGTGCGGAAGAAGCGGACACCTGCGATATCGACCAAATCATCGAGCGTGCGGAAGCGGGAGAAGAAATCTCCCTCGTCATCCGTGCACACGGCGAACGGGCGGATATCCTCACCCGACTGACCGACTGCGCCAAAGCCCATCCCAATCTGAAAATTCTGGACTGCACCTGCCCCTACGTCAGAAAAGTAAGGGATATCGCCAAGGAAAATTCGGGGAAAGGCAAGATTTTCATCCTCATCGGAGCCCCCGATCACCCCGAAGTGGAAGGAATCATGAGCTGCGCCGACGGAGAAAAGCTGGTTTTTCAAAACGCAGACCAACTTTCTTGTTGGATTTCCACAACAAACAAAGGTGACACACAGGGGAAAGTTGTTGCACTTGCCGCCCAAACCACCCAAAAGATTTCCGAATGGAAAAATTGTATAGAAATTCTCAAAAAGGACTATACAAACGCCTTAATTTTTGATACAATATGTAGTGTGACTGAAAAAAGGCAGCAGGAGACCCATACGCTCGCCTCGCAATCCGATGTCATGATTGTCATCGGCAGTATGCACAGCTCCAATTCCCGCAAGCTTTGGGAGATTGCGGAATCGGTATGCGAGAATGTTTATTTTATTAATGACAAGGAAGCGTGCCGGAGCATAAAAATTTCTCCCGAACAAAAAATATCAATAACTGCCGGAGCATCGACTCCCCGCAGTGTAATACAGGAGGTATATAAAACCATGAATGAGCAAATGACAGAAAACTTTGCTGAACTGCTCGAAGCATCAATGAAAACTTTAAATACAGGAGATATCGTCGAAGGTACTGTTACGTCCGTTTCGCAGAACGAGATCCATCTCGATCTTGGCGCAAAGACAACAGGCGTAATCACCCATGACAAGGCAACAAGCGATCCTCAGGCTAAGCTCGTTGATCTCTACAAGGTCGGCGACGTTGTAAAGGCTAAGGTTATCAAGGTAAGCGATATCGACGGTATTGCAACTCTCGACAAGACCAGAGTTGATTCCGACGCAAACTGGTACAAGATCGTTGAGGCTTCCGAGTCCGGCGAAATCATGGAAGGTAAGATTGTTGAAGTCGTTAAGGGCGGCGTAATCATCAACCTTCTCGGCGTTAAGGTATTCATCCCCGCATCCCTCACCGGTGTTCCCAAGGACGGCGATCTCTACGCTCTTCTCGGCACAACACAGAAGGTAAAGGTTATCGAAATCAAGGCAGACCGCAAGAGAGCATACGCTTCCATCCGTGCCGTACTCCGCGAAGAACGCAAGGCAAAGGAAGATGCATTCTGGGCTACCATCGAAGAAGGCAAGGAATTTGACGGCGAAGTTAAGAGCCTCACATCCTTCGGCGCATTCGTTGATCTCGGCGGCGTAGACGGTATGGTACATACCACCGAGCTGTCCTGGAGAAGAATCAAGCATCCTTCCGAAGTTGTTGCAGTTGGCGACAAGATCCACGTTTACGTTAAGGGCTTCGACCGTGAAAAGGGCAGAATCTCCCTCGGTTACAAGTCCGACGATATGAACCCCTGGACCATCTTCACCGGCAAGTACGCAGAAGGCGATGTAGCTGACGTTAAGATCGTAAGCTTGATGCCCTTCGGCGCATTCGCTGAAGTTGTTCCCGGCTGCGACGGTCTGATCCACATCAGCCAGATCGCTGATCACAAGATCGCAAAGCCCGAAGAAGTTCTCGAAATCGGTCAGGTTGTTGCTGCAAAGATCACCGCAATCGACGAAGAAAACCACAAGGTTAGCCTCTCCATCCGCGCTCTCATCGAACCCGAAGAAGAAGCTGCTGAAGAAGCTGACGCTGAATAATTCCAAACGGAATTCCAAAAAGGGACTTGAAAAAGTCCCTTTTTTTATTTACTTTTTGTGAAACGTATGCTATAATGGCAACAGTAGGAAAAATTATCACAAAAAGGAGACATACCATGGCAGATTTTATCAAACCCAATCAGCCGTCCCCCAAAAACAGTTATGAACAGCGATACGCCCAAGCCCGCGGAAATCTGCTGCTGATTGTTGTTTTCACGGCAATCAATCTGGTTTTTCTTGTCACCAACGCAGATACTTATTTCCTCTTTTCCGCGTTCATCCCCTACTTTTTCGCCGGCATCGGCATGCTCCTGTGCGGA
>JAZQUQ010000327.1:0-3633 GCA_045631365.1 Eubacteriales bacterium
AGAGGTAAACCTTAATGCCGTGTGCGGTCAGCACCTCTGCGGAACGTACGGCAAAGGCTCTCGAGTTGTTGCGGCTTTCGTGACCGATGGCAACACCCTTTTTCTTTGCTTCGTCGCCCAGGGATTCAATCACCTTTGCAACGCCTTCGGTTGCCTGTGCTACGGTGAACAGGTTCATCATAGCAGTACCCGCACCCATCTTTGCGCGGAGTCCGCCGGTACCGAAGCTCATGTAAGAAGAAAAACGGAAGGCAATTTCGTCTTCGTTGCCGCGGATTGCTTCAAGCTCTGCCTTGGTAGCGGCATCGGTCTTGTCGGACGTAAGCCAGCGGTTGTACATTTCAAGTGTTGTGTTTTCCATAATAATACCTCATTTGTCACCGAAAGTGACATATAAATAGTTTGTAAAATTTTGTTCCCCGTAGGGGATTGAAAACGGTTGGACCCGTTTTCAAAAAAATTTTATTGCGTGAAACAACTACACATAAAGTGTAGTCCTTGCACATCTTTCACGCTAATCTCCCAAATTAAGTTAGTATATTATATATTCCCTCGATCTCATACCTTGTATGCGATGCATCGAGAAAAAGTGCAAAGGACTCAAAAGACGCATTTTCAGAGGAAAAGATCACATGAAGCTCGTGCTTGTTCAAGGAATCCGACGCATATTCCAAGGGGATGGAATTGATCAGCCGTGCAACGATTCCGAAATGCTCACAGATGGGAAAGAACTGTGCTGCCGACGCCCCTTCGGGAAGGATCAGCGTCAGATCAAGGCAGTCTCCTCGGTCTCGGGCCAGTTCCTTCTGTGCCAGTCCGTACAGGACGATATCTCCCTCATCGGTTTCCACGGAACAAACGGAGGTGAGCTTCAAATCATACTTCCTCAGCATTCTTCGGAAGGTGATGAGATACCCGTCCCTCGAATGGTAGATGGGCAGAATCACATAACTGCTCCGTCCGTAATAGACTTCCTCACAAGCCGAAGCGTACGAGGTGGAATACATCGGCTTCAGCTCCCGAAAAACGGAAGAAAAGCGGCGGAAGGCATAGTCGCCGTAAATATTCTGCAAGTACGCCGTCTTCCCTGTTTCCTCCGGGGATTCCTGCTCCTCCTCCCGTAAAAGGGATTGCAGCGAATCCAAACGATGGGGAAACTTCTCTCCGAATGCCAGACAAAAGAGAGCAAATTCCGCGGAACAGAGGTGGTGATCCCCGTATATCTTACGAAATAGCCACGCCGCCTCATCGGAGGGAGAGGATAATTCGCTCCTCTGCAAAAGTCCCTCATAAACCGTCAGCGCCTCCCGATATTGCCCCAGCAGAATCTGCAAAAGCTCTTCCTTTCTCTTTTGGATCAGCCGGACGTTCTCGGAAATGACGTCAAAATCCCGTTCAAGCTCCATCAGGAAAGCATACCGAGCAGCTCGTAGCTCTCGTTAAGGAACGCGGAAAGCTCCTCTGCCGTAAGAGGTCTCTGACTGAGCATGGAAAGACCGAACACCTGACGGGCGATCTTTTCCGCCAGCTCGTTTCTGCCGTTTTCGCAGCAATCCGCAATCTTCTGAATCAAAGAAGATGCGTTATTCAAAATCAAGGTCTGCTCCATGGGGAAGCCTGCATCCTTCATGCCGTACATCCGCATCATTTCCACCATACGGCGGCTCTCTTCGGACACGTTGAGAAGTGCGGGAGTGGAGGCATCCTTGAATCGATCGAATTCCACCTTTGTACCCTCGGGAATCACCGACTTAAACAGCTCCGCAACGGAGGGAATTTCGCTCTTGTCGCCGTCATCCTTCAGAATATCGGCAACCTCAGCGTCCACGCGGCAGAACTTCACCCCTTCGTTCGCCATCTCAATGGTAGTGATGAACTGGGTATCGATAATGCGGTCAAGAAGAACCACCTCGATGTTCTGCGCCTTGAACATGCTGATGTACTTGGACTGAGCTGTCGCATCGGAGGCGTAGTAAATCTTGTTTTCGTGAAGCTCCTTTGCCCCTTCCAGATATTCGGGAACGGTGAGATAACCGCCGCCGCATTTTTCAAGGAGAAGGCTGCCGCTGACACGGTCGTAGAACTTCTTGTCCTTCATGCAGCCGTATTCCACAAAGGTCTTGATATCCCGCCAGATTTCTTCGAATGCGGCTCTGTCGTTATTGAACATGGCATTGAGCTTATCTGCCACCTTCTTTACGATATGAGCGGAAATCTTGGACACATATCCGCTGTTCTGCAGATAGCTTCTGGATACATTCAAGGGAAGCTCGGGGCAATCAAGGACACCCTTCAGCATGAGAAGATACTCGGGGATAACCTCCTTGATGTTGTCCGCCACAAACACCTGATTATAATAGAGCTTAACCTGTCCCTCAAGACTGTCGTACTCGTTCGTAATACGGGGGAAATAGAGGATTCCCTTGAAATTCAAAGGATAATCCGCCTTCAGATGGATATAGAAGAGCGGTTCTCTGTAGTCGTTGAAAAGCTTTCTGTAGAACTCCTTATACTCCTCATCCGTGCAGTCGGAGGGATTCTTCAGCCAAAGGGGTTCGGTATCGTTGATGGGATTTTTGCAATTACACTTGCATTCCCCATCCCCGTGGTCGTGACCGCAGCCGCATTCGCCATCGCCGTGGTGATGACCGCACTTGCATTCGTGGTCTTCCCCGCCGCATTCACACTCGCCGGAATCCAGATAAATCGGAACGGGCATGAACGCACAGTATTTTGCGAGGACTTCCTTCAGCTTGTATTCGGAAAGGAATTCCTTCCCTTCGTCGTTGATGTGCATGACAACTGCCGTACCGTACGCACCAATCAAGCCGTCCTCGTCGTCGTAGTCCGTGTCGATATCAAATTCGCCGTTATCTCTGCAGGTCCACTTGATGGCGGGAGTGCCGAGATAGGACCGTGTGATCACGTCAACGGTGTCGCTGACCATGAAGGAAGAATAAAAGCCGAGTCCGAAATGACCGATAATACCGTTGTTCTGTGCGTCGTCGCCCTCGTACTTCTGAATAAAATCAAGAGCGCCGGACAACGCAATCTGACAGATATATTTCCGCAGCTCCTCCTCCGTCATACCGATACCGTTATCGATGACGGTGATGGTGGCAGCGTCCTTGTCCAGACGAACCGTGATTCCCGCGTCACTCAGATCCAGGTCGTGTGCCTGACCCAAGGAAACGAGGCGGCGAAGCTTGGTTACCGCATCACAAGCGTTGGACGTAATTTCACGAAGAAAAATCTCTTTTTCGGAATACAGCCATTTCTTGATAATGGGAAAAATATGCTCAAGTTCAATGCTGATTCCGCCATGTTCCGTATTCTGTGCCATAATGTATCTCCATAGTTAATGATCAAAGGGTAAACCTTTCGTACATTAAAGTATTATATCGCATGATTCATTTTTTGTCAATGTCAATCCGCCACAACTTACAAATTTTACCGATTTTGTTTACAAAGGAAGCGAAATCCGCCTTGGATGAACATCGAGGACGTCGTTCCCTACGGATTTGTCGTGAGTGTGACTCAAACATTGTAGGGACAGGCGTCCCCGACGTGCCGGAACGGTGGATTACAGAGCCAACGCTTTGTTTTGATCCTTCGTTTCGGACAGTCGGGGAC
>JAZQUQ010000328.1:0-12534 GCA_045631365.1 Eubacteriales bacterium
AACCGTGGAGATGATCGAGGAGATCACGGGCGAGAGCAGAGACCGTATGTGCATCTTCGGTGACCGCATCTATACCGATATCGCAACGGGAAAGAACCACGGCATTCTTGCTGTCCTTGTCCTCACGGGGGAAACCAAGGAGGCGGATGCGGAAGCTGCCGAGGACGGTGCAAAGCCCGATATCATGCTGCCCAGTCTTTCGGAAGCGGATCGCTTGATGTTCGGTGCATAAGGGGGACACGTTCCTCTTGGACGGGAAGGCTGACAGCGGGCTCTTCTCCGATAATTTCGTCTGCAAGGAATTTCCCAAAAAGTTCTGCGGAACGGCAGGCTTCCTCAATACTTGACCCTACGGCTCCCATCTCGATGAGAAGGGAGCCTTTTGTATATTGCTGATTAAAGGAAGCGGAGCGAAGGTTGACGGAACGCATAAGACCGGGGTATTCCTCATGAATTCTACTCTGCAGTCGGAGGGCGAGATTGAGGTTGTCGTCCCATTCCGTGTGCCCCGAGCCGCCGTGATCGGTGCCCACCACAAACATGATCTGTGCAAAGCTCTGTCCGTCGATGACGGTGACGGGGCGAATGGTTTCTTCCCCGTTTCCGTAGGCGATGGAATCCCGATGGAGGTCCAGTATGTAGGAAACGGAGGGGTATTCCTCAAGGATTGTCCGTATTTTGAGGGAGGCGTTGTAGTATGCCATGGTGAAATCCGTGCGGTCAAACATCTCCTCACAATGGATGGTGTTGATCCCCCTTGCCGTCAGAACTTCCGCGAGCGCTTTTCCCACCGCAAGCATATTCTCCGATGCCTCAAGGCTTCGGTATTCTTCCTCCGAGGTGGAGGTGGCTCCGTCGTCCGCAAAGGATTCGGTGGCGTGGGTGTGGAGAATCAGCACCACAGGGGCATCGGCTCCGTATTCCGCATACAATTCCGAAAGACAGGGGATTGCCCGATCCGAGTCGGGGGTAAGGATGGGTTCATAGGGCGTTTCGTTGATGAGAGACAAGCCGTGTTCTCCAAAAGCAGAAAGATCGGCGGACACGATGCTGACCAATCCGCTCGGTTCCGTGATGGGGAGCGATTCTGCGGGGCTTGTTTCATGGGGATTTTCTCCTGTCGTTTCGGCCGTGTTTTCCGCAGAAAGGGGAGAGGACTGCGTGTCCGACGGGGATGCGGTTTCTTTTGCCAAAGGGTTCTCTGTGGATAGGGGGAGTACGACGATGTTTTCCGTACCGCCGAACAATTCTCCGAGAGAAATACGAAGGAGCCCCGTGCCGAGGAGGGTTCCCGCGCCATTGATGGCGGACACGGCGAAGAGAACCGCCGCAAACGCCCCAAGGAGGATAAGCCCCGCTTTCAGAAGAAAACGGAACGGGTTTCCTTGGGTGGCGGGCTCATGGGAATGGATTTCTTCGGGAGTTCTGTCTGTTTCAGGTTCAGTGGCGGGCCCGAAGTCTTCCTTTTTTTCGGGGATTCCGTCGTCCCATGTGATTTCCACGGTTTCCTCTGCCTCTTCCGTCGGGGGAGGGAGCAGGGGGATATTGTTTTCAGTTTCCATACGGTTACCTCGTTTTTTTCTTGTTCGTGCTATGCTGCGTCAATCATCATATATGCGGAAAAAACGGGGAATAGAACCGAAAAAACGGGAAATGATCATTGGAACAGGGGGGATGCGAAAATTCGGTTTAACGCACCGCTGACAAGGTCGGCATAGCATTGGCAGATCAGGTCCGATTCGCTGCGGGAAACGAGGAATTCTGTCGAATCGGCGGAGGGGGATTCCCCCGCAAGAACCGAGGTGCGGATGACGGTGGGAATCCCGATGGAGAGGACGGGGCAGGGCATGGTGCGGCGGCTGATCTCGTCGGCGTGATCCCCCGTTCCCGAACCCGCCCAAACGCCGATGTCCGTTACCTGAATCACCGATGCCAGACGCTTTACGGTTTTTGCGGCGACGGCATCTGCGGTAATGATGACGTCCGCATTCAGATGCTCCGCAAGGACACGGATATATTCTCCCGTACTTATTCCCGACTGAGAGGGGACGCCCGGCTTCAGGATATACGTTTGGGTGAATCCCGCCTCGTGAAGAATCGGATCGCATCCCCCCGTCTGCAGCCGTTCCGCAATCATAACCCCGATGGCGTCCGCGGTGATTTTCGGGTTCCCGAGGCCGCAGAACAGAATCTTATCAGAATGTGGATGGAACCCCAGTTCCATGAGATAGTCGGTGAGGATGGTCTGTAATGCGGTGCGGCATCGGGTTCGATCTTCTTTTCCCGAGAGCCACAGCTTTTCCGTAATCAGCGTACGATAGGAAGAACCGTCCTCCAGTTCTGCGTGGGAAATGCGGAAGCCGCAATGGGAATACTCCCTGTGTGAGAGGCTGTGAAGGCTTTGCCCCATGTCCCAGTCAAGGCGCTCGATGGCAAGGGGAACGGAGGACGGAGAGAATTTTTCGGAGTGCATTCGACACCCTCCCGATCATAAAAGTCCGATAAGTCGGCAAGGATTTGAAAAAGTACCCCATTCTTCCCCAAAGGAACGGAGGTTATGCTTTTTTTGTTGAACATATTGTGTTTATAATGCACAAAAAAACAGGGAATAATTGTGCACATGGATGAAACTTGAAATGTATTGAAAATAACTGGTTGATTCTCGGAGAAAAAGGTGGTATAATATAGTGAGCTAAAATAACCCGTATTGGAATTCTTTGGATTCGATACGTCGGTTTTACAGAAAGCACGAGGAGGATTTTTTAAAATCATGAAGAAAAAGGCTTTATCCCTTATTCTTGCCGCTCTTATGGGTGTTACATCTCTTGTCGGCTGTACAACGCTTGAAGGTGACGATAAGGGTGCGATTATCGATATGCATCTGACCACTGAGGTTTACAATTTCGACCCCCAGTGCAGCATTGTTGACGATGCTCAGCTGAAGGTTCTCAGCCTGATCTACGAGGGTCTCACCACAATCGATGAAAACGGCAAGTGGCAGAAGGCTCTGATGAAGAGCTATTCCATCGAAGTGGACGACGGCGAGGAATTTGCCATCATCATCAATCTGAAGGATACCAGATGGAGCGATGCCCGTACCGTTCAGGCAGCGGACTTCGTTTACTCCTGGAAGCGTCTTCTTGAAGCAGATGCTCACAATGAAGCAGCATCCCTTCTTTACGACGTAAAGAATGCACGTGCCATCAAGATGGGCGACAAGTCCATTGACGACCTTGGCGTGTCTGCGGTTGATACCTACGTGCTCCGCGTTGAGTTTGAACAGAAGATCGATCTGGATCTCTTCTTCGAAACTTGCTCTTCCATTGCGCTGGTTCCCCTTCGTGAGGACGTTATCACCAGAAACGGAAGCGACGTATGGGCAACCAAGCCTGCTACCATCGTTGTAAACGGTCCTTTCGTTCCCAGAGAAATGGTTGCGGGCGAAATCCTGAGACTGGAGCGTTCCGGATACTATTATCTGAACCCCGAAAAGAACGAAGCGCTTGACAAGTACGTTATTCCTTTCAGACTTCTTACCAAGTACACCACAGGCGATGCCAATGCACAGCTTTCCGCCTACGAAAACGGCAATATTTTCTACAACGGTGAGCTGCCTCTGGATCAGCGTGCTGCCCTTGAAAGTGAAGCGACCGTTTCCGATATGATGACAACACATACTTATGTGTTCAACACAACCAACCCCCTGTTTGAAAAGGCAGAGGTTCGCCGTGCTCTTTCTATGGCGATTGACAGAGATACTCTTGCGGATATCGTGGTTTATGCAGACGCTGCAACAGGCTACATTCCCACAAAGGTATTTGACTCCGTAAGAGGAACTTCCTTCCGTGAAGTCGGCGGTGACGTGATTTCCGCAAGTGCGGATGCTGCGGCTGCAAAGAGCCTTCTTCAGAGTGCAGGGGTAACAAGCGGTTCCTTCTCCATTACCGTTCGTGCGGGAAATGCAGTGGACCTTGCCATCGCGAACTATGTGGAACTTGCATGGGAAGCACTTGGCTTTACCGTAACTGTTAAGGAAATCGCTCCCACTTCCATTCGTCTGGAAGATGACGAGTATCCCAAGGATGCATTCCTTGCTGCATACGACAGCGGTGATTTTGACGTAATCGCCATCGATATGAATATGCTTTCTCCCGACGCATTCGGTGCGCTGTCTCAGTTCTCTGCTCCCTTCTCCGGCAACGGCGTGGACATGAACTCCGAAACCTATGATATGTACACACATATCTCCGGTTATTCCGACAGCGATTACGATGCACTCATCGAAAGTGCATTCGCAGAAAAGGACAGAGCTAAAAGAGCAACCATTCTTCATCAGGCAGAAGAAAAGCTGCTGAACGATATGCCCGTATGTCCTCTCCTCTTCCTCAAGGATGCATACCTTGCTTCCGAAGAGCTGTCCGGAATTTCTTCCGACTACTACGGAACCAGAGATTTCAACGACACCAAGCTGAAGGATTACATGGTTTATAAGGCAAAGACCGAAACCGCTCAGTAATTCTCTCTGAATATCAGATAAACGATAAAATCCAAGAAATTCCGAAATAAAGGCTTGAATTATGGTTTTTATTTCGGAATTTTTATCCCCGTTTCCCCTTGTTTCCGCGGGGATACAGACGCATCACTCTTATTCTTTTTACATAAGAAGGGATATGGAACAATGGCAGAAAAACTGCACGTACCGGATCAGATCAAAGTATTTATTCTGTATCTTTTGGATAAAATCGGATATCCGCTGGAGTATACGGATATCGCCACCATCATTATTCGGGACGGATTGGTGGATTATTTCGATTTTGTGGAATATTTTCACCAGCTCCTTGAGGCAAAGCATATTCGACGGGTTCCTAAGGAAACAGACGGAGAAACCGACAGAGAAAGCGTGGATGAACCCAAGGAAAACTGCATGTTTGAGGTGACCGAAACGGGAAGAATGATTGCCCAGGGACTTTCCAACGATCTTTTGATGATTGCGGTCAGAGAAAAAAGCTATATCAGCGCCATGCGGCATCTTTCTCTTGAAAAGAGAAAAGCGGTTGTTACTCAGTCCAGCGAACAGGACGGTACGGGATATATCTTCCATTGCTCCATCAAGGATATGGACGGGTTGGCATTGAATCTTTCCGTTCGTGCCGATACCTTCAATCAGCTGAGCCGCATGAAACAGAATTTCGAGGAGCGTCCCGACGTGATTTATCGGGGGATTATTGCTCTTGTGACGGGAAATGTGAATTACCTATTTGAACCGTAACGATTTTTTCTGTACCGGAAATGATTGTGGAATTATTGCGTTTCGTTGCACTTTTTGAAAGTGTTGGCGCAAAATATTAAAAAAATATAAAAAATATTGGTAAAACTCTTGACAAAATTATGGTTTGTGCTATAATAAATGCATAGTGTATTGAATTACTTGATTTATAATCTGTTGTGACCGAAATAAGGATATGGATAAACGATTGGATACAGAGCCCAATGTTCTCGTTGAACAGGTAAAAGCGGGGGACGACGTTGCGTTCGGGCTTCTGTGTGAAAAGTATTCTTCTTTGGTGGAGAGTACCGTGAAGCGTTTTTTGCCGTCTCTCGGAGTGGAGAACGGTGTTCCCATGAACGAGACCGCCGCCGATCCCGATGAGGTCAGACAGGATGTGATCATGGCGTTATACAAAGCAGCCGGAACCTACGATGCCGAAGGTGCGGGGAAGAAGGTCAGCTTTGGTTTGTATGCGAAAATATGCATGAACAATGCCATGATAACGAAGGTTCGCAAGTATAAAAGAGTGCGTAAAAAGCTTGAGAAGAGTGCAGGACTTGTCAGCACCGAAAAGCAGCATAAGCGTTTTGAGACGGATACGGCGCTGGAGGGGATCGACTTCAGTATGCTGTCCGATTCGTTGAAAAATGCGTTGAAAAGCCTTTCCTCCTATGAACGAAGGGTGTTTGATTTATACATTGACGGAAAATCCACCGGGGAAATAGCGTCAGAACTGAAGCGGACGGAAAAGTCCGTGAGCAACGCTTGTTATCGGGTGAAGACAAAAATCAAGGGTCTTTTGAAAAATTAATACGGTATTATCCGAAAAGATTTTTTCGGTTATACACAATCTGCGAAAGCGGATTATATATGCCCGAATAGCTTAACTCAGAGCGTTGGTTTCAAAGGTAACGGTTAGAGTCCGTTGAGGGCAAAATCATCATCCAATTTAAAGCGAGGAAAAAAAGATGTACGAGGACAAGACCTTAGTGTGCAAGGAATGCGGAAACGAATTCGTATTCACAGCCGGCGAACAGGAATTCTATGCAGAAAAGGGCTTCCAGAACGAACCCCAGAGATGCAAGACCTGCCGTGACAAGAGAAAGAACATTAACAGAGAAACAAAGGAAATGTTCACCGCAACTTGCGCAAACTGCGGCAAGGAAGCTAAGATTCCCTTCCAGCCCACAAACGACAGACCTGTATACTGCAGCGAATGCTTCGCAGCTATGAAGAATCAGTAATCTGTCTCAATTACTACAGTAGATAATATTTTACTTCAGTAATAGCAGTCTACCCCATTTCCGAGGGTTCCCAAAAGGAAATTTTCGGAAATGGGGTAGTTTGTCGTTAAGGGGGAGAAGCTTTGAAAAGCTACTCCCCTTTAACATTTAAAACATATATTTATTTTCCTGTGAACTTATATCGGATGGTGCCGAGATAGAATTTGGGGAGTTTCAGCATTCTCTTGAACCGCCACGGCTCACAGAGGAGGCGGTAGAACCACTCTAAGCCCAGCTTGATGAAGAGCTTGGGTGCCCGCTTCACAACACCTGCATAGCCGTCCAGAGAACCGCCGAGACCCAGCAGAACCACGGCGTTTACCTTGTTTCGGTTGGCGTAGATCCATTTCTCCTGCGCGGGGGCGCCGAGGCATACGAACAGCACGTCCGCACCGGAGGCGTTGATTTTTTCGATGACCTTGTCGTTTTCTTCCCCTTCTTTTTTGAAGTAACCGTCGTTGGTGCCGGCGATTTTGATTCCGGGGTGCTTTTTCGACAGGGCTTCCGCCGCAAGTTCTGCAATCCCCGGCTTGCTACCGAGGAAAAAGATGGTTTTAGAGCCATCGGTAAGGGAAGCGATCAGCTTTTCGCCCACCTCAATGCCTGCGACCTTCTCCTTTAAGGGAGTTTTCAGGATTCTTGCAGCCTTGATAACGCCGATTCCGTCAGGGCAGATCACCTCTGCGGAATTGATCACTTCATACAGGCTGTTGTCTTCAATGCACGCTTGGACAATCTCGGAATTGGGGGTGAAAACCGCGGTCTGTTCTCCGTTCCGCAGGCGGGAGAGGATCCGTTCTACGGTTTCGTTCAGCGTCAGATTGTCAAAATAGACTCCTCGAATGTTTGTTTTCATCGTTATCTCCCATGAAGTTACTTGTAGTAGGCGATTCGGTCGATGAGAATACGCCCGTTGGGGTACTCGATCAGCTCGTAGTAAAGGACTTTGCTGGAGTCGCTGTCGATGTCGTTGCGGAAGGTGCCGGTGTTCTTGTGGATTTTATAGGATACGTTGAATTGATAGGTCACCGTCTTGTCGTCGTTTTCCGTCATGGAAAGCTGCTCAATCAAAATATCGTAGAGCATCTGGGGCGGGAATTCTCCATATGCCTTGTTTGTTTTGTAATAGTTGTCCGTGAAGAATGTGTTGTAGGTGGTGGCGTTTCCGCGGATGATGGTTTTGAAGTACAGCCCGAAGAATTCTACCACGGCACCGTGCTTGGCGTAATCGTCATCCGTAATGGCGAAGGTTTCCGCACCGTTTTTGTAGTAAACGTAACGGTTGAGCTCTCGGTAGATGGGGTCTGCGTTTACGTCGAGATCGTAATCGATGGGGTAGAAAAGAAAACTTTTGATCTCATCGGAATACATGGAGGTGACCTTCTTCTCCTCTTTTCGGAAAAGTTGGGGATTTTCCGTCAGCACCCAGCTGATTCCGCCGAGAATGGTCACCACAATAATGGCGATGAGCATTTTTTTCTTTTTGGTTTTCTTGATTTGTTGGGCGGTCTGCTGTTCGGGTGTCATGGGCTCCTCCGATTTCTGAATCTTCGTATTGTGCGTTAATGATACACCATAAGAATTTCATGGAATGAACGGGGGTATGAATATATTGTTAATAATTCGATTTTTAGGGGATGAGAAGCGAAAAACAAAACGGATGCCGAAGCACCCGCTTTATGTTGTATGTTACGGTAGGACAGGGGACGATTCAAGAAAATCTCTCCCCTCGTGGATTGCTCTCAAATTAAGCTGAAGCAACGCCGAGATTGCCCGTCGTGGCTTCACGACTCGATGAAGCGCTTCAGGTTGGCGAGACCGTTGGTGAGACCTACGATGTTGTCTTCCATGCCTTCGAATTCGATGGTGATGAATCCGTCGTAGCCTACGTTCTTGAGGAGCTGAATGCTCTGGTAAGCCTTGGCGTCACCGTGACCGATGATGGCACCGCGGAGGTAGTTGCCTGCTCTTGTCTGGAACCAGCCCTCGCCGGGGTTCACGTCCATGCCGCTCTTCCAATGGAAGTCCTTCGCGTGAGCGTGGATCGCGTAGGGGGCAAGAATGCCAACGGACTTCACGGGGTCTTCGTCGGCACACATGAAGTTACCGATATCAACAAGAACACCGAAGTTGGGGTGGTTTACTTCATTCACCAGTTTTTCCACACGGGCTGCATCCTGAGAGAAGAAACCGTGGTTTTCGGTGCAGGTACGAACACCCTTCTGCTCCGCGTACTTTGTTACCTCGCGGATGGGTTCAAGCACCTTGGGGATGATGCAGTCGTAGCTTCGGCCCAGCTTTACGTCAGCAGGGTAGCCGTTGGTGATGTCGTGGCGGAGGAGGGTTGCGCCCATTTCCACGCAGATGTCAACCATTGCCTTTGCGTTGGCGATTTCTTCGTCGATATTGGGGTTAAGGAAGTTTGCGCCCATGCAGAGGGCAACGGGGGTCATGTCAAGCTCCGCACACTTTTCCTTTACCTTTTTTGCGTTTTCGGGATTGCAGATCCAGCCGCAGTCGGTGAATTCGAAGCCGTCGAAGCCGATTTCCTTTGCTTTTTCAATGATGCCGAGACAGCCGAGTTCGTCAGGGCGTACAAGCTTTCCGAAGCTGTAGTAGGAAACAGCAGTTTTCATGGTGATCTCCTTTGTTGATTAAGTCAGTTTTATGTTCGGGCAATCAAACTTGTAGCTATCTGCCCTTGTCAATGGTATTATAACCGAAATCGTGAATAATTTCAAGAGAAAAAATACTTTTTTTAGAAATTCTTCCAAAAATGCTTGACAGAATGTGTTCTTCCAATTATAATTAAGATGTTGCAATTCACATCTAAGTTTTAAGGAGGATTTTATGTACGAAAAGATAAAGGACCTGCTTGTTGAAGAGCTGTCCATCAACCCCGACGATATTACTCGCGATGCTGCACTGGTTGCAGACCTTGGAATCAACTCTCTTGAGCTTGCGGATCTGATTCTGCTGTGCGAAGAGAGATTCGATATTGAGATCGGTGACGATGCTGCGCAGAAGTTTGTAACAGTAGGCGACGTTGCCGACTACCTGGAAGAGCTGGCATAAGCATCTGCATTATTTAATATGAAAATAACGGAAGACGAGGTACACCTCTCTTCCGTTTTCTTTTTTGTCACACAATCCCGTGCGGGGCATATGATGATATCAGAACGGGGAAGAAGCCCTTCCGAAGAAAGCCGTTCTCCGAGGAACCGATGCGGAAATCCTCGGGAAAAATCAAGATATAAGCAGAAAGGAATACGATTATGGGATGCCTGTGCAATCTTTTCAACAACGAGGAATTCTTCTGGATCATCGTCATCATCCTGCTCCTCCTCATCCTCAACTGCTCTTGCTGCGGCTGAGTCTGTGAAATGAAAATGGGGGAAGGGAAACTTTTTGAGAAAAGCTTCCCTTCCCCCAAACCCCCAACCTTTCAAAAACTTTTATACAGTATAGCTGTTTCCTGTTTCAAGGTTATACCAGGTGAATACCCCGTTTTCGTAGAGCATATAGCTGTGGGGACTCTGTTCCTTGGGAATGGAGACGGAGCCGGGGTTCATGAAGGTTACACCGTTTTCTTCCGTCTTCTTCGGGACGTGGGTGTGACCCGTCAGATAAAACGTTCCCTTGGGCATGGGGGGAATTGCTCGGTGGCCGTGGGAGAGGTAGATGGTTGCGATTCCGTCGGAAATCACACCGTAATCTTCGGTGACGGGGAAGGTGAGAACCATCTGATCCACCTCCGCTTCGCAGTTTCCGCGGACAGCGATGATTTTATCGGCAAGGGGATTGAGCATTTCGATGACCTTTTTGGGGGCGTAATCGCGGGGAAGGTCGTTTCTCGGTCCGTGGTAGAGGATGTCCCCCAGAATGACCAGCTTATCGGCACTGGACGCCTCGAATGCCTTGACCATAAGCTCCGCAAAGTAGGCAGAGCCGTGAATATCGGACGCAATAAAAAGTTTCATTTGTATGTTCTCCGAATGAATGTAGGGACAGGCGTCCCCGACTGTCCGTTTCACAGATCAAGACGGATGATGGGTCTGTAATCCGTAAAAACGGGACGTCGAGGACGTCGTCCCCTACGAAATTTTTGTGTATTTGTCTTTAACGCGACGGTTCGATGGAAACCTTAGTTCAGGTTGAACTTAGCCATCTTTTCCTTCAGGAACTGAACGGCAAGAGTGATGTCCTTTTCGGGAGCATCGCCGCATTCACGTTCGATGGTAAGGAAGCCGTCGAAGCCTGTTGCAGCAAGTGCGGGGAGGTAAACGTCGAAGTTTACGCCGCCTTCGCCGAGAGGCAGTTCCAGATATTCGTGACCCATCTTTGCGAGTTCTGCATGTGCCAGAGCTTCTTCACCGATGATGACTTCGCCTTCTGCGGGCTTGTGGAGCTTGATACCGTCCTTTGCATGGGTGTGTACTACGTACTTACCGATGTACTTGAGGGCGTTTTCGGGGCGGTCGCCTGCAACCATTACGAGGTTTGCGGGGTCGAAGTTAACACGAACGCCGTTTGCGCCCAGGCTGTCAAGGAATCCGCCGAGAACTTCACCGAATTCGGGACCGGTTTCCAGAGCGAACGCGGAGCCGATGGAGTCCGCATAAACAGCCAGCTCACGGCAAGCCTTACGCATGATTTCCTTCTGAGCGCATTCTTCAACGGGAACCTTGTGGATGTGTGTGGTAACGATATCACATTCCAGCTTCTTTGCGATGTCCAGAACCTTCTTGGACTTTTCGATCATTTCGGGGTTTCTTTCGGGATCGTCAAAGCCGTAGCCGAAGTCACCGCAGATTGCGGAGAACACGAGACCGTTGGACTTAACAATATCAAGAGCTTCCTTGATCTGAGCATCTGTCCAGTTCAGTTCGTCGCCTGTGCAGTACTTCTGGATACCTGCGGCACCCAGAGCAGCCGCCTTTTCAACACCGCCGCGGAAGCCGAGACGGAAGGATTCAACCATTACGCCGATTTTCATATGTAGGATACCTCCAAAAATTATTTACATAGAACCATGAAGGGACTCAAAAGTCCGCTACTATTATTTTATCATGATTTTCAGAAAAGTCAAGAGCAATCGGGTGAATAATTCCCTCCGTTGAGGGGGGAAGTGCCCTTTTTTTCTGCAGCGTAAGTCTGCGGTTTTTGGAAGGGGACAAGGGTGACGGAAAAAATAGGTAAAAACGTAAACTTTTTCGATTATTTTGCCCATTTCTCTTGATTTGCGGGAGATTATAAATTATAATGGTATCAAAGAACAGGACCGTGGTCACAACTGTGACACAGAAAGGATGGATGTTCCATGAATCAGACACCGGATCAGAACAGAGACCGTTATTCCCGCGGGGAAAGCGGCGGTCAGGGCAGGGGGAATCCTTCGAGTGGAGGAAGACCTGCGGGTTCCAACATGACACCTGAACAAAGAGCAGAATACCTCCGTCGGATGGAGGCGCAGAGAAGATCGCAGGGAGGTCAGGGGAGACGAGCTTCTGCCCGCAGACGGAGACGCGCCAAGATTAATCTTGGTATTGTGATATTCCTTGTGATTGTCTGCGTTGTACTTGCCTTCTCCTTCTATCAGATTGCCAAAAACGGCAGCAATCCGTCTTCCAATCTCAATACTCCCCTTGATACCGGCCTTGCTTTGGAATCGGGAGAACCCGACGAGACCGAGGGACAGCCTGCGGAAACCGAACTTTCAGAAACCGATCCCCCTGAGACGGAAGCAGCGGAGTTGTTTACCGTTCACACCGTCAACTCGTCCGATATCAATCTGGGGGATTTGATCCTCGTGAACTACCGGTACGAATACGCTCTCACGGATACGGTGTCAGTGAAAGGACTTTACGGAAACAAGACTACATCCTATGGACTTTCCTATTCCGACCTTTGCCTGACGGAGAAAACGCTGAATGCTATGAATCGAATGGCAGATGCGTTTGTGGCAGACACCGGATGCTATGA
>JAZQUQ010000329.1:0-5559 GCA_045631365.1 Eubacteriales bacterium
CCCTCCCCATTATCATCGCCACTCCCGACAGCCTGCCGGAGCTTGAAACCCTGTTCCCCGATGACCTCGCTTGGCTCCGTATGCTCACAGGGGAGAGCACGGGCAAATACGGCAGAATGAGCAGATGGGACGACGACGGATTCGCAATCCGTGCTCACGAAGGCAAGATTTACATTTTCGGTGCCACCACAGCAGGAGCCAGAAACGGTGTGTATGACTTTATCGAAGAAAACATGGATGTACTCTGGATCGGCAACACCGATAATGGAATTTTCTACGATGAAATGCCCACCGTTACTGTCGCAAAAGTGGATTACAGAGAAAAATCCCCTTTCTCCATCACGGAAAGCGGTCACGAGGGTTGGGGAGTGGGTTCCCTTCGCAACAAGAATTACACCACCGCTTATCCTTATGGACCCGACGCCAATGTTGTCCCCCTCCTCCAATCAAGCCCCATCTATGACCCCACTATCACCGAATACTGGGATACCGACCGACAGGGAAATCCTATGACCGCCGACACGACACAGCAGGTCAATTTCTGGAGTGATCTTGCGGCTGAGGCCATTGCGGCAAGCGTGATTGCTAAGCTGGATGAGTTTGACGACGCCTCCCGCCCTGTTTATTACAACGTCTGTATGCAGGACATCCATGCCCCCAGTGTTTATCCCGAAATGCTCGAGCCCTTTGAGTACGCACCCGGTCAGACTGTGGAGCCCACCGATGCCGCTTTCCTTTCCACCGTGTACTTCACCTTTATCAACAAAATCGCAAAAATCGTTGGCGAAAAGTATCCCGATGTCTATATCAACACACTTGCATATATGTGGGCAACCGCTTCTCCGAAATGCGAGATCGAAAAGAATGTCTCCGTCTGGTTCTGCCCTTATTGGGAGGACTACACTCAGGAAAGCTTTGCCGTATCCCTTGCAAAAGCGGAAACGACCGCATTACGGTCAGCCATCGAGGCAAAACATTTTGACAACTGGCTCAAGGAACATCCCAACACCACCATGCTGATCTACAACTATTATTTCTGCCATTTTGTACTGGGTTGGTATGAACGCCCCCTCTGGGACAGACTGCAGAATGACCTCCAGCTTTTTGCGGATGAAGGTATGCTTGGAATGACCTTCTGCGCAAATCCCTCCGAAGGAGGCAATTCCCTGTACAGTTGGCAGAAAGCATTCCAGAAGGGAAGTAAAAACCCCGATGACTTTGAATACAAATTCACCTACGGCGAAGGATGGGCAATGAACCTCTTGACGCTGTGGCTCACTCAGAAGCTGATGTGGAACCCCTATGAGGACGTGGATGCGCTGATCGTGAAATTCTGCGACAAGGTCTACGGGGAAGCATCCGAAGCCATGCAGGAGTACTATGCTCTCATCGAATACGGCTGGAACTACGGCGCAACGGAGATTATCCCCTACTTATTCAACATGGAGTTGGAGCTTGGCTGGGAAGCCAGTCACTATTACGATTACTTCATGGATTTCGAACTGGAAGACGGCACATACTACCTTGACGCAGTCACCGCCGCACTGACCAAAGCATGGGAAGCGGCTGACGACCGTACAAAGGAGCTCATCCGCCGTCCCTACGAGGTATTCAGCGGAGACTGGACACGTTTCCTTGAATAAGCAATAGAACAATCGAAAGAGAACCACCGTTCCCCAAGGCTGAACACGGCACTTGGAATACGGCGGTTCTCTTTTGCACAAACCCAACAAATCTTATGCTGAATTTTGTACATATTTCACATTGAAAAAAACGGTGGTTTCCTGTATAATTAACTTCGAATATTATGCACACAAGAAAGGGCTTTCCAATGAAGAAAACATTCTCCCTCAAGCCTGCTTCATTGATCCTTGCCGCACTCCTCTTTGCATCCTCTCTGATCTCCTGCGGCGGCGGACAGGCAAATGAAACAAACAAACCCGAAACAAAGCCTGCGGAAACCTCCGTCTTTGAAACTTCCGTTGACGAAACAAATCCCTCTGAAACCGAAGAAAGCACCCAAGCTCCCTCCTATGACACAGCTCTCGTCACCGAAAACGGTGCGGCAATGGCGAAAATTGTGCTGTCATCATCAGCATCCGATCTCGAAAAGCTGGCGGCAGAGGAGCTTCAGTACCACATCTCAAAAGTCAGCGGTGCATCCCTTGAAGTGGTCACCGAAGCCCCCACGGACTCCCTTTCCATCGTCATCGCAACCCCCGACAGCTATCCCGAGCTTACCGAGCTGTTCCCCGAGGACATCATATGGCTCACTACTCTTGAAGAAGATGACGGCAGACACTGGGGCGACGACGGCTTCTCGATCCGTCAGATCGAGGGTACACTCTATATCATCGGTGCGACGCCCCGTGGTGCCCTCAACGGTGTGTACGACTTTATCGAAGAAAACATGGGTGTGTTGTGGATCCGTGCCAATGAAGAAATCGGTCTCATCTACGACGAGATGCCCACCATCACCATTCAGAAAGCTGACTACCGCGAAAAATCTCCCTTCCAGGTTCGTGGCTGGACGGCTGACGACCTTGCCATGTACGAGGAAGCTGCCCGCTGCGAGCTGAAATTCTCCCGAAATAAGCTGAACTCCGGATATACCGCGCTTTCCAAGGAAGACAAATGGGACGACCTTGAGGATATGGGTCTCACCCCCATTATCACCTGCCACAATGTAAAAAGATGGGTTCTCGAAAGCCCCATCTACGACCCCAACTGCACCGAATACTGGAATACGGACCCTTACGGCAATCCCCTCTCCCCCGAGCAGTCCCCTCACGTCAATTTTCTCAGCGATCTGACCGCCGATACCATTGCAGCCTCCATCCTTGCCAAGCTGGATCAGTACACCCCCACCGTCGATATCAAATTCATCGCCGTCTGCTGTGAGGACACTTACGGTGCGGTCGACTTTCTCCACTACAAAGAGCCCTTTGAATATGCACCGGGGCAGTTTGTGGAATCGGGGGAGAGAAACTACCTTTCCACCATTTTCTACACCTTCCTCAACAAAATCGCACGTCAGGTGGGAGAAAAATACCCGGACGTAACCGTTGGTACCTATGCCTACGACTTCACCCGTCCTGCACCCAAATGCGATCTGGAACCCAATGTTGGCATCACCTTCTGCCCCATTGAATCGGACATGACCGACCCCATCACCGATTCTGAAAATGTCCCAAACCAATTGGTTTACAAGGATATCGAGGACTGGAAGACCAAGCTCAGTGACATTATTTTCTACAATTACTATGAAACCTTCCTCCCTTCCGTTCGCTACACAAGACCCTCATGGAACAGAATGCAGGCGGATATGCAGTATTATGCAGAAAGCGGTCTCCAAGGCGTTATGGCCGAGGGAATGATTGACATTGAATCCCCTCACATTTTCTATGCGTGGGGCTTGAATACCTCCAAGCACTCCGCTATGTCCTTCTTGGATGAAAACGGCGTTCCCCTCACCATGTCGGATGCCTTTGCAATGAATGCCCTCCCCATCTGGCTGTACGAAAAGCTGAGCTGGAATCCTTACGAGGATGTGGATGCCCTCATTGTGGAATACTGCGACAAGGTTTACGGCGATGCCTCCCCTTATATGCAGGAATACTACCGTGTTTTAGAGGGCGCATGGATGGAGGGCAAGGAATGCGACGCATCAACGCCCACAGGCCGTGTAGAGGTCATCTGGACAACGGGACTTGAAACCTACATTGACTCTTTCATCGACAATTACGATCTGGTAGAATTTGAAGGTGCGGCAGACAAAATGATGACCGCCCTGAACAACGCATTGGATGCCGCAGACGAAAAGACAAAGGAACAGCTCCTTCTGTTCAAAGAAAACATGGAGTATATCTTATACTACATCGAAAATCTGGAATTCCCCTATTAAACCAAGAAAGGTATATCAAATCATGAAGAAAACATTATCCCTCATCCTTGCCGCACTCTTGCTTGCATCGTCCATGACTGCCTGCAGCGGCGGACAGACAAAGGAAACAAACAAACCCGAAACGGATGCTGTGGAATCCTCCGCCTTTGAAACATCCGTTTCCGAAACAAATCTCCCCGAAACCGATGAAATCATCCCTGCCCCTTACAGCACCGCACTCGTCACCGAAAACGGTGCGGCAATGGCAAAAATCGTGCTGTCCTCTACTGCCACCGATCTTGAAAAATATGCGGCAGAAGAGCTCCGCTATCACATCGAAAAGGTCAGTGGTGCATCCCTTGAAGTAGTCACGGAAGCCCCCGCAGACGCCCTTTCCATCGTTATCGGAACCCCCGACAGCCATCCCGAGCTCGAACCCCTCTTCCCCGAGGATCTCGCATGGATCAGAACCCTTGAGGAAAACGGCAGATCCTACGGCGACGACGGCTTTGCGATCCGCCAATTGGATGGAACACTTTATCTCTTCGGCGCAACATCCCGTGGTGCACTTAACGCTGTCTACGACTTCATTGAAGAAAACATGGGTGTGCTGTGGCTCCGTGCCAATGAAGAAAAGGGCATGATCTACGACGAACAGCCCACCGTCACCATCACAAGCGTAAACTACCGTGAAAAATCCCCCTTCCAGATCCGCGGATGGCATCTCTGCGGTACAGGTACAAACGGTGAATGGCATTCCGATGCCGCAACCGAGATCATGATGAGCCGCAACAAGCTGAACGGCAAGTTTGCGGAAATCGGTACCAACGAAGACCGCTGGCCCTTCTATGAATCCATCGGTCTCTCCCCCTTCAATGTAGGACATAATCTGAAGTATTGGGTGAAAAACAGCCCCATCTTTGACCCCGAATGCACCGAATACTGGAACGTTGACAGATTCGGCAAGCCCATTTCCGAATACAGCGAATGGTCTCAGGTCAACTGGTGGAGCGATCGGACAGCCGACACCATTGCGGCAAGCATCATTGACTATCTCGGCAAGTACGAAACCAAATCCATCAGCGTCGGCGTTGAGGACAACGACACGATCTCCAACCCGCCCATGAGCGAGGAGCGTTACGAATATGCACCCGGTCAGTTTGTGGAGCGGGGGGATTCCGCTTACCTCTCCACCGTGTTCTTCTCCTTCCTCAACAGAATCGCCCGTCAGGTCGGAGAGGTGTATCCCGATGTCACCATCAACACCTTCGCCTACTGGCTGACGGAGAATCCCCCGCTTTGTGAGATCGAAGACAATGTGGATATCGTCATTGCACCCATTTTAGAGGATATGGCATCCCCCATCACCGACCCCACCAACAGAAATAATGTTGGCATTCACGCTCTCATGGAAAAGTGGAAGGATACCCCCCACAACGTCACCATTTACAACTACTACGGAAGCTTCCAGGCAAGTAAGCTGTTTGAGCGCCCCATCTGGGATAGAATTCAGGCTGACTTCCGCTACTACGCCGAAATCGGCTTCGATGGAACCATGCCCGAAGGGCTTGTGGACGCACGTGAAGACACTGCAACATGGGACATGAACACCCTGACCTTCTGGATCTACTCCAAGCTCAGCTGGAATCCCGAAGAGGATGTGGATGCCCTCATCA
>JAZQUQ010000330.1:0-6633 GCA_045631365.1 Eubacteriales bacterium
CCTCATCCCCATGGGAAAGCTGATCGCCCCCGAGGATATAGCGGAAACGATCCTCTTTTTGGCAAGCGAGCAGGCAAGAATGCTGACAGGTCAGGTGATCAAAGTGTCGGGAGGACACGCCATCTGACAAAGGATTTTGCAGATAAATCTGACGAAATTTTCAAAACGAATTCTATGTCATCTACGGTGACAAATGAGGTATTTTTATGAACCCCACATTCAAATCCATGAGCTTCAACATCCTCTACAACGCCCTCACCGAACAGAGAACGGAAAGTGTGCGTCAGACCGTCCTCGCCGCCATGCCCGATACCGTTGGTTTTCAGGAAGCGACCCCCCAATGGATGAGCTATCTGAAAAACGTCCTCAGCGATGTTTACGATTGCGTCGGACTCGGAAGAGACGGCGGCGGGGAGGGGGAGCACAGTCCCGTGTTCTACCGCAAGGATCGCTTTGAGCTCATCAAAACCGAGACCAAGTGGATGTCCGATACCCCCGATACCGTGTCGAAATACGAGGAATCCTCCCTGAACCGTGTGTTCACCTACGCCCTCCTTCTCGAAAAGGAGACGAAGACCCAAATGATGGTGGTCAACACCCATCTGGATCACACAAACCCCACCGCAAGAGAGCGTCAAGCGGCGGTTCTCCTTGATTTTCTGAAAGAATATAAGGATTGCCCCATCGTCCTCACGGGGGATTTCAACACCAAGCCGGGCAGCCCCACCTATCGGGCGGTGACCGAACTCCTCGCCGATTCCGCAGAGATTGCCGAGTCCCGAGAACCCCATCCCACCTTCCACGCATACCGCGGCATCGGCATCGTCATTGACTACGCCTTCGTCAGCTCCGTGAAGATCAAGGTTACAAAATACGGCGTGATCACCGAGGAGCGAAACGGCATGCTCCCCTCCGACCATTACCCCGTGGTCATCGAATACAGTCTCGTGGGTTGAAAACCCCATCATAACAAAAGCTCCCCTCTCATCGGGAAGTCTCCGTACATCCGTACAGGAGCGATTCCGAGAGAGGGGAGTTTTCTGTTTCAGGCAAAATCAGTTGGTCCAAACGTAAGGCTCGTAGTTGTATTCCTCGTAAACCTTTTCCATGGTTTCCTTGATGGGGCGGATGTGGGTCATTGCCCGATCATCTGCTACCGCCCACGCACGGTTGAGGGCATCCAGGATCCGTTCCGCAAGGTTCTCTACCTCGGGATTGCCGTCAAAATTTCCGTTGAAGAGGAAGCAATCGGTGTAAACGTCCCAAAGGGTATCCCAGAAATAAGGGGGGAAGGGATCGTCCTTTCCTGCCCTCCATCCTGCTTCCAGGAGGTAGTAGTATTCCTGCATGGGTTCGGAGGCTGCTCCGTATACCTTATCGCAGTATTCGTCAATCAAGGCGTCCACGTCAAGAGTGGGGTCCCACGCCAGCTTGGAGTAGATCCAGTAGGTCATATCGTTCATGTCCCAACGAGCCTGTCCGCGGGACGTGCCCGCATCGCTGAGACCCTCGGGAAGAAGCCCGTAGAAGCCGCAATCCATGTAGTAAGAGAGGTCTTCCTTGATCCGATCCCAAATGGGTCGTGTATAAAGATGACCCATACTGAAGCATCCGTAGTAGTTGTAGAATACCATATTGGCATTCTTTGCCCGCCATGCTTCCATTTTCTCATAAATCATGCTGTTGTTGATGCTGGTGGGATCGTTGTAGGAATGGGTCAGATCCTCATCCAGAGGTGCCATAACGATCAGCACGTTGTCTTCAAGCTCACATACGGGAGGAATTTCGGTGAAGAAATAGGCAAAGGTTGCAATCTTGCCATTGGGGAACTGCTCCTTGATGATCCGTGCCACCCGATTGATAAAGGTGAAGTACACGGTGGACAGGTAGGAGGGATCGGAAGGGTCAACGAATTCCCCGGGGGCATATTCAAAGGGAACACCCTCGTGATTGGCGTTGCTTCCGAACACTCGTGTGTCCTCAATACCGATGAAGGGATATTCTTCTCCCGCTGCCAGCTTCAAAAGGATGCTTGCCGCCACCGCTTCCGCTGTTTTCTCGCTGAAGAAGTTGATCTGCACGGAATTATCGTAGGTACCGTAAGTCGTGCCGCCGATGGTGTTCCAATATTCGCTGACTTCCGGGTCATAAGCGGGGCTGTTCAGCACCAGCATCTTCATGTTGTGTGTCACACCCAACTTTTCGATGCTCATGGTGGTGCTGGGGTAGCTGCTGATGGTATTCATCTTGGAGCGGCTGAGAAGGAGCTGGTCTGCCGAGCAAGTGTCGTGGGAAATACTGGTCAAATGCCAGCCTCTCACCTCAAAGGGAGATTTTTCGCGGTAGTCGGTCTTGGTCAGGGTGATGGTGGGGTTCTCATCGTAGATGATACCCGTATCTTCGTTTGTCCGAATCCAGATCACGCCCATGTTTTCTTCAATGAAGTCGTAAATACCGTTGACGGCACCTCGTTCGGTGGCACCAAAGATATAAATCCTTCCGTCAAGCACACGAACGGCAAAACCGTCCGAGCCCCACTGTCCGCCGTTTTCATCGGTCAGCTCACGGAGCCAGAGGAGGTCGTCGGGGAAGAGGGTTTCAAGCTCGGGATTGGTGTCGGGGGTACCGATCACAACGGGAAGAGAACCCTCCGCTGCTTCATGAACCACGGGAACGTCTGCACCGCTGATGAATTGGATGTGAAAGCGGAAATCCTCCGCCGCAAAAGCAAGGGCTTCTCCCGCCTCGGCAGATATGACAAGGTGAGCAAGGGCAGCGCCGTTTTCCGTCAGCTTGTCGAGGGTGTACGCCGCGGGTTCCTTAGCTTCCGTTTCGGCTTGTGTTTCGGATTGTTCCGCGGCTTCTGCTGTTTCGGTTTTTGCTTCTGTCTCCTGCCCGCTTGTGGTTTCTCCGCAGGCGGTGAAGGAGGAAAGAAGGAGCATGGATGCAAGAAGGAACGTCAAAATTCGTTTCATCGCAGGAATTCTCCTTTTCGGTTATATGGAATCATGGATTGAGTGGATCGTTACGCACTCTCATAATTTTTGATTATAGCATACTTCCCATGAACTGTCAATCTTGTCCCCGCAGGAAGTCAAAAATATATATCAAAACAGCCAAAATAGGATTTTCTGTAGTATATGTGTAGGATAAGGTTGAAAACATCAGCGAAGTGTGGTATACTCAAGGTAGAGTATGAATGTATTTATATCGTTCAAGAAGCTCTGGATATAGAAGATTAAACCGCGCCGAACGCTGCAAAAGGAGGAGACAAATGACAGAAGAAACCATACAATGCGGGATCTACCGCCACTATAAAGGCGGAATCTATGAGGTGATCGACACCGCAAAGCACAGCGAGACGCTGGAAACGCTGGTGATCTATAAAAATGTCACATCGGGCGATTGCTGGGCAAGACCCATCTCCATGTGGAACGAAACCGTTGAGCAGGAAGGCAGAATTGTGCCGAGATTTCAACGGATCCCTTCGTGTGAGGAGATTGAGAGTCTTGCAAAATAAGGGAAAATAACATTTCCTTACAGTAAAAAAATGCGGGCTGCTGCACGAAGGGATTTTCCCGGAATGCAGCAACCCTTTTTTGATTATTTTTCGTTATGGAGTTTTTTCTTAAAAGGATAATGTCATTGTGCGTGACTGCAGCTTGTAAGCGTGAGAAAGTTACAGCCTGTGCGTTTATTCTGAAAACTCATTTTCCTTAATGTATTCGATCACAGTCCTCAAGCTTTTCGACAGCCATTTGTTTTTGTGATAAATCAGCTGTTTCCAGATATCGATCTCCATGTCGGATACGTCAAGATAACAAAGCTTTCCTTCATTGATTGCATCACGGGTGACGAAATCAGGCAAATAGGAAATCATATCACTCTCGGTGAGAACGTGCGTAATCATATCGGTTCTTCCGATTTCGAGAACAGGTGTGATATCCAGCGATTTTTTTGCCATTTCTTTATCAAAAACACGACGGTATCCCTGGCCGTATTCCGTAAGAATAAACGGTTCTTGTACAAGCTCCTGCATTTTGATGTTTTTCCTGCCTGCAAATTTTGAGTTGGCATTTGCAACAAAATGCATGGAAAGGGGTTTTTCCTTGGCGATTACGTAATCCTTCCGATAGGAGTGGCTGTCGAGGGTGATAATGGCGTCGGCTTCATTGTGGTCAAGCATATCGAACATGATTTGCGTGTCTGCGGTTGTGAATTTAATCGATATGTACGGATATTTCTTGTGGAAATCGATGTAATGGGAATAGATCATTTCCTCACACACAGAGTCCGGCGTTACAATATGAATATGCCCTCTGCATTCTTCATCTTTGGTCAGACCTTCTTTATATTCATCGGTCAGAGCGCGAACCTGATGCGCGTAGGAGACAAGATCACGTCCACGTTCCGTCAGCGTGATGGTGTGATTAATGCGCTCGAACAAAAGACAGCCCAGTTCCTCTTCAAGCTGCTTGATCTGAAAAGAGATTGTGGACTGGGAATAGCCAAGCTGTTCCGCCGCTTTGGTAAAGCTTCCAAGCTCCGCTACGTGTATAAATGTGATCAGATTTCTTAACTCCATAGTATCCTCCTACACAACACCATCGAACTTATCGATGATAATCATCAAAACCATTCGCTTGACTGATGGCGAGGTTTATTATATAATACGAGACAGAGAAAATCAAGACTCCGAGGCAATAATTCAAAATCTGTTTATATTTACCTTCGAGCTTACCGTTTCTCAATGCCGAATTCAAAAAAATCAATGAATCGGCACAACGTGCAGATCAGCAGGAGGTAACAAACATGCAGCAAGCACAACTTTTCACTATTATCGCCCTTTGCGTATACGCATTGGCAATGACACTGATCGGATGCATCAGTTACGGCAAATCCAAAACCCTTGACGGATTCCTCATCGGCGGAAGACGAATCGGCGCATGGTCCACCGCCTTTGCGTACGGTACGACCTATTTCTCCGCGGTTGTTTTTGTGGGATATGCAGGTCAGCACGGCTGGAACATCGGTGTCGGTGCCATCTGGATCGGTATCGGCAACGCCGTTCTCGGATGTCTGCTTTCCTGGCTCCTGTTTGCAAACAGAACACGGAAAATGACCAAAAAGCTGAATGCAAGAACCATGCCCGACTACTTTGAAAAGAGGTACGGCTCCACGGGCATGAAGATCATGGCAGCGGTGATCATCTTTGTTTTCCTCGTTCCGTACTCCGCAGCGGTGTACAAGGGTCTGGGTTCTCTGTTCAGCGCAGTATTTCCCTCCGTTGATACGTGGGTATGGATGCTTCTGATCGCGGTTCTTACTGCTGTTTATCTGGTGGCAGGCGGATACGTGGCAACCTCCTATACCAACCTCATTCAGGGCGTCGTTATGCTGGTGGGTGTCGTATGTCTGATTGCGGCTGTTCTTTCCCACGATGCAGTAGGCGGCGTGGCAGGTCTTATGGAAAACCTCAGAAACTTCGAATCTCTCCCCGGCGATCCCAACCCCACAAACGGCGCACAGCTGACCGATATCTTCGGCGGATCTTCCTTCAAGTTCCTCTGCTTCAACATCATGCTGACCAGCTTTGGTACCTGGGGTCTCCCGCAGATGATCGGCAAGTTCTATGCCATCAAGGATACGGCTGCCATCAAGCGAGGAACCATCATTTCCACCATTTTCTGTGTGGTCATCGGCTGCGGTGCATACCTGATCGGTTCCACCTCCCGTTTGATTCTCGGCGGTCAGCTTCCCGAAGGCGGTATCGACGCGGTGATTCCTGCGGTTCTGATGGAAGTGCTGGGCAACGGTACCCTCGGAGTAATTCTTCTGGCCGTTATCATGGTTCTGCTCCTTTCCGCATCCATGTCTACGCTGCAATCCGTTGTTCTTACCTCTGCTTCCGCCGTTGCGGTTGACTTGATTCCCGCAATCCGCAAGAAGGAAACCAAATCCGAAACCCAGATGCTTCTCACCAGACTCCTTTGCCTTGCGTTCGTGGCTTGCTCCTTCATCTTCGCCACAAGAAACATCCCGATCATTGTAAGCCTGATGTCCTTCTCCTGGGGTCTTGTCTCCGGATGTTTCATCGGTCCTTACATCTGGGGTCTCTTCTCCAAAAAGATCACCAAGATCGGCGCATACGCAGGGATTTTGGCAGGGCTTCTCACCGTTGGCGGTGCAACTCTCGTGATCTCCCTTACTTCCGGCTTCAGCGCTGCTGCGGCCAAGTCCCCCGAAATGGGCGTCGCAGCTATGGCGATCTCCTTCGTGATTGTTCCTGTGGTGAGCCTGGTTACCAAAAACAAGGGGGAAGAGAAGGCGCGTGTTGAGGATATTTTCTCATGTTACAGCGAAGATTAACACGCTAAAATGCAAAAAAATGCAAATCGAACAGAAAAAATTCCGAAAAACTCTTGACTCTAATACAGTAAAGTGATATAATGTGCTCATAAATGCGTTGAGCAGAAACCAGTAGGTTGGAAAGATCCGTTCAGAGAATTGCCGGTTGGTGCGAGGCAAGGGGGGCGTCCTTCTCGAATTCATTCTGTTAGCAGTGCGCTGAATCGGAGAAATCCGTAGTAGGATGCAACGGGTGTTCCCGTCACAGAACTAAGGTATGTCAGT